>JBOGIN010001093.1:0-3082 GCA_050742275.1 Vicinamibacteraceae bacterium | reverse complement strand
GGCATTTCTGGCCGGTTTCGGTCACCCCCAACGCCGCCAGCACGGGGACGGACACGACCCGGCGTGCCACCCGCACCTTCACATGAACGCCATCGAAGAACACGATCGGGTAGCGCTCGCTCGAGCGATCGCGCCCCTGCCACGTCGCAAACAGGGCTTTCAATCGCCCCACGATCCGCGACACCGCACTCTTCGACAAGTGCCGCTCACCGAGCAACGGCTTCAAGGCCGTGCGGATCCGGCGGCTATTGACGCCACCCAGATAGCCGCTGAGGATGGCCTCGTCGATCGCGCGCGTCCGCCGCGCATACCGCGGGAGCAACTGGCTGTGGAACTCGGTCGTCTCGCCGTCGGCGCCCGCGATCCGGCCGCGCGGCACCGTGACGCGTCGGGTCCCGCCCGGCGTCGTGATCGTCCGTTCGATGCGGCCATTCCGGTACCCGCGCCGCCGTTCGGTGCGTTGGTGCGGCGCCGAGCCGAGGGCGGCGGCGAGCTCCTCGGCGAGGGCGGTGTCGAAGGCCTCACGAATGTGCCGGCGGAATTGCGCTTCGATGTCCTGGCGGAACTGGAGAATGGTGCCGGGGCCTGTGCTAGTCTCCTGCATGGCGTACCTCCGTCGCCGCTGCTAACGGCGATCTGTTTGGTCAGCAGGAGGTTACGCCATTTTTCTTTTTCCACAACTGTCGGGCCGCATCCTGCTTCGTGCTGAAGCACTACTGACGCTGCCCCGTCCGCTTGTCGAACGGATCGGCATTTCGCGAGGTTGATATGGCGGAGCAAGTAGAGGTCGGCTTCGAGCGCTCAACTGTGGTCGTGCCGCTCTCGGCATTGCTGCCACTGAAGACCGTTCCCGACGAGATCAGGCAGTCGATCAAGTTCAAGCAAATCGCGAGATCTGTCAGCGAGGTTGGCGTCATCGAGCCACTTGTCGTTGCACGGTCGAAAGATCAGAAAGGGAAGTACCAGTTGCTCGATGGGCACATGAGCCACGCTGTGCTGACGGACATCGCAGCGACGGAGGCGCGCTGCATGATCGCCGCGGACGATGAAGCGTACACGTACAACAAGCGGATCAACCGACTCGCAACAGTTCAAGAGCATTTTACACCGCGCCGTCAGACGCGTCGATTGCGAGCTACGAGGCCGAACTCGTCGAACTCCTGAAGCACGACGTTGTGGACACCGTGACCTACGGCTTCAAGCGGGACGGCAAATGGACCGAAGCGGCAGTGCGATACCGATCCATCGGAGGCAGTCTGTCCGCCGATGACGATCCGGGCAAAATCAGTCCAGGCCTCAATGTCGCGGTTAAACCAGTCGCCCCCTATGGAAGAGGGCGGGCTTGAGGGCTCGGACGTGTTCATCCGACATGTCTACATCGGACATGTCCGGCAGAGACGAGCGGCGCAGGGCAAAGGTTCACAGGATTCGCGCCTACCTTGTCACCGAACGCACGAGGCGAAACCCCAGGTTCGACGCGGCGCTGCTGATCTCAGACTTGCCCCGGCTGCCCACCAGGTAGCGGGCGCAGTATTGATCGGTGCACAGATACGATCCGCCGCGAAGGACGCGCTTGGTGACGCCCGGCTCCTGCGGGTCGAAGCTCTCGTTCGGCCCCTCCGGGTTGTGCGCGACGGTCTGGCTCTTGGCAAGCACGGCATAGTAATCCGGTCGGTACCAGTCGGCGCACCATTGCCAGACGTTGCCGCCCATGTCGTACAAACCGAACCCATTCGCCGGAAAGGCGGTCACTGGCGACGTGCCCGCATACCCATCCTCCGCGTGGTCTTTCTCGGGAAAGCGTCCCTGCCAGGTGTTGGCGACGGGCTTGTTCCCTGGCGTCAACTCGTTGCCCCAGGGAAACAGGTTTCTATCCAGCCCCCCGCGCGCGGCGAACTCGAACTCGGCTTCCGTCGGCAATCGTTTTCCCGCCCACCTGGCGTAAGCGGACGCATCCTCGAAGGCCATGTGCACCACCGGATGGTCCGCGCGGTTCCGCAGGGTGCTGCCAGCCCCTTCGGGATGGTGCCAGCTCGCGTTTGGCGTGTAACTCCACCATTGCAGCGGGTTGTCCAGCGGCACGGGTTGCGACGTCGGCCTGAACACCGCGGAGCCTGGCACCTGGTTGTCCTTCGGGACGCCGGGGTAACCTTCGGGATCGAGCGGACGCTCGGCGACGGTGACGTAGCCGGTTGCCTTCACGAACTGCTCGAACTGCGCATTCGTCACCGGTGTCCGATCCATCCAGAACGCATCGACCGAGACGAGATGCGCGGGCAGCGCGTCGGGCATCCCGCAGCTCTCGCAACCCATCCAGAACGTGGCGCCCGGGACCCAGACCATGCCTTCGGGCGCTGGAGTCGGTGCCGGAACGCTGTTGATGCGGGCCGGGGCCGGCGTCTGAGCGTTCGCCGCTGCGGGCGAATTCTGAGGAGCCCTGCACCCGGGGCCTGCGACGAGACCTACAGCGAGCGCGATCACTGCTTTCATGTCATCTCTTCTCAGCGCTCGGCAGCTCGGCTCCGCGGGCGCCGTGGCTTCACCGGCGCAAACATGTGTGGTGGAAAATCCGCAGCCCCTGAGCCCTCACGCCGCCGCAGGTTCTGTGACCCACCACGGTCTGGCGCCAGAGGAATATACAACCCATCCGTCTTTGCCAGCGTGTCGAACAGCTCGGTGTTGAGGCGTGTGACGATCTCACGGTGCGCCGGGTCGCGCACGAGGTTCCTCGTCTCGAGCGGATCGGCGCGGAGATCGTACAACTCGTCGGTGTCCCAGATGCCGCAGTAGCGAATGTACTTGTAGCGCGCGCCGCGCAGGGCGTGCATGGTGGGGGTTTGGGGGAAATTCCGCTCCCAGTAGTACTCGTAGAGCAGCGTGTCGCGCCACGCAGTGCGCTCTCCTCGCGCCAGGGGCAGGAAGCTGCGCCCGTCGATCGGAGGAGGCGCGAGGCCGGCTGCCTCCAGAACCGTCGGCGCAATGTCGATGTTGGCCACCACGTCGTCAACCGACGCGCCTGCCGGCAGCCCACCGCCTGCCATCAGGAGCGGCACACGCATCGACGCCTCGTACGCAGTTCGTT
>JBOGIN010001092.1:0-4007 GCA_050742275.1 Vicinamibacteraceae bacterium | reverse complement strand
AGTGCGTCCAGCTCCTCGTTCGTCCACGCCTCGAACCGGGTTCCTTCCGCCTTGCGCACAGCACCCACCTCTTCCGACGACACAGGTGACGCCTGGTGCCCCCACGCCCGGCGGATGTACGTCAGAACGTTGGCAATCTGCGCGTCACCCATCGTGCCGACCGGCGGCATGGCGGGAAAACCGGGCGTCCCTTCCTTACCGAACAGCGCAATGCGAATCAGCAGCGCCTTCGGACCGAGGACGTAGCGGGACTCGACCAACGGTGGCGCTCGGCCTTCCAACCCGCGGCCATCCGCCTGGTGGCACGCGGCACATACGAGGTAGCTGTTCTTGCCCACGGCGACACGCGCCTGTTGCTCCGGTGTCAGTGCCTGCGCGTCCGCGTCCTCGGTCGCAACCCGGGCCTTCCGCTGCTCGTGGAGCCGGGACACCAACCGCGTCGCCACGGCACGAACCTGTGGGTCTGCCGAGCGCCGCATCGGTCCCAATCGGTCGGGAGCCACGCTGCGGGCCAGCGACGTTCGTCGCCCCCCGTCCGCGGACAACAAGGCAGCTTCGACTCCCCTGGCCAAGGCCAGACGCACCCAGGCGGCATCGTTGGCACCGCCCGCCCGGGCAATCACGCGGTCGACTGCCTTTGCGTCTCCCGTGCGAACGACAATGGCGCTCAGCCCCGCGAGCAGCCCTTCCCCATGGAAGCGCCCGGCCGCGGCCAAGCCGTCCTCCTGCAGCAGCTTCTCCAGAAACGCGGCCTCCTGTCCTCGAGTCCCCGTCAGCAGGGCGTCCGCGAGGAACGGGTGATCACAGCGGCGCAATAGCTCGAGCCAGATTTCTTCCTTGCGTGGACTGCGTGCCTCGCCAACCGAAAGCGCCAACTGGATCTGCACGCGAGGGGCGGGATCGCCGGTCATGGCGCCGAGACGATCCCACAAGGCCGCCGTCCCGTGATCCATGAGCGACTCGGACACGCGAATCGCCGCGGCGCGAACGCTGGCGTCGGGATCGGACAACGCGCGGACGACCACCGCGTCGTTCGCCAGGCCCAGCCCCTCCAATGTCCACAAGGCGTGCAGCCGGGCCAGCCTCTGCGGATGGCTGAAGGCCATGTCGCGCAGCGCCTCGGCCGCAGAACGGTCGCCACGTTCCACCAGGACCTGCTGGGCGGTGTCACGCCACCACCCAGACCGATGGGCCAAGTACCCCACGAGACCGCCGGTTGTCGCCGTGGACATGGCTGGCGCCGAGCTCACCGCACCACGCTCATGGACGATGCGATAGATGCGCCCTAGGCCCCACAACGGCTCGTTCAAGCGGCGCTTCAAGATTTGATCGCGGAGAAACGTCGTGATGAAGTTGTAGCCCTCGAGGATGCCGCGGTAGAAGTCCACCAGGTAGAGCGCCCCATCGGGCCCATTGGTGAGAAACACGGGACGGAACCGCTCGTCGGTGGAGCGCAGGAACTCTGTCCCATCGTAGGCGTTGACGGCTTCGATCAGGCCGTTTCGCTCGAGGAGCAGGCTGCGCTTCACCAGATGGGCCGCGGGCTCGGGAACGAACGCATTGCCATAGTACTGAGACGGAAAGTTGTTGCCGCGATAGATGACGGAGGCCGCGGCCGCGGTGAACTCTGCCAGCGCGCCGTCTGGCCTGAGAAAGCCCTCGCGATAGCCCCGGTTCACGCCCGGTGTTGGACGGATCGGCCAGACGCGCTGATCTTTAGCTATCTCGATATCGACACCGGCGAATGCCGAGAACGCGGGGTTCCTCGCGCTGTAGTGAGGAGAGAACAGATCGCCGCGCAGCTGGTCGCTGTTTCGCGTATAGAAAAAGCGCCCCTCGTCATCCTGGGTAATGCCCCACTGCCCGCGAAGCGGCACGGGCCGCCGCACCCACTTGCCGTCGACATGGCGTAGCATCGCGCCGTACATCGTGTTGTGGATCCAGTTGTCCCGGCCCCACAACAACCCGTTCGCGCTGGACTCCGAATCAACGGGGTCGCCGAAATCGTCGGCGATCAGCTCGCGCTCATCGGCGCGCCCGTCGCCGTCGGTGTCGCGGCAGAGCCATAACTGCGGCGGATCACCCACCAGCACCCCACCCGCGGCGAACCCGACTGCGCGCGGCAGCCGCAACCCGTCGAGGAACACGACGCGCCGATCCATGCGACCGTCGCCGTTCGCATCCTCCAATCGGACCACTTTGCCGTCCGGCACGACCGGCTTCTTCCTGCCGTCTGAGAGGTACACGGGAAGCGCGTCGACGATCTCGCGGTTGTAGCCGGGCATCTCAACGACCCAGAGGCGCCCGTCCGGGTCGAAAGCCATGGCCACGGGATCCATCACCAGGGGCTCCGCGGCCACCAACTCGACACGAAAGCCCGGAGGCAGCGTCATCATGGACATGGCGCGCTCCGGCGGGACGACCGGCGCCGGTGGTATCAGCCATTCGTCCGAGGGCGGGCGTTGCTGTTCGCTGGGTTGATCACCCACCTGCGCCCACACCAACGCCCCGAGCAAGAACCACGCCAGCAGGACACGCATCGCGCTCATCGGGCTCTACACGATCAGCCGGTTAAAACGCGAAGCGCACGCCCAACCGCATGACGCGTTCGCTCGAGGCGCTCGTGACCTCGGCAAAGCCATTCAGGTCGTCAACCGAGCCATCTGGGTTGAGGACGAGATCCGAGACGTCGCTCCCAGGGTTGTCGAAATGCGGCGTGTTGAGGAGGTTGAACGCTTCGAAGCGCAGCTCCAGCGTGCGCCGTCCGCCGAGACTCATCACGCGAAACAGGCCGAAGTCCCAGTTGCCGTAGCCGGGCCCGCGCATCGCGTTGAACCCGGCGTTGCCAAAGCGCGGCTCGGTGACCGGCGCGAAGGCCAGCGGGTCGAACCACGCATTCCCCTCGCCGATGCCCTCGAGGATCTCCACGTCTGGCGTGACCTGGTCTGCCATCTGTTCGTTGCCGGGCGCATCGAGCGATGAGTCGTCCGTGGTGATGCTGAACGGCGTCCCGCTGTAGAAGCTGATGGCGTTGTTGACTTGCCAGCCCCCGACGAGCGCCGAGAGCATGCCGCCCTCGCTCAGCCAGCGGCGTCCCTTGCCGAAGGGGAGCTGGACGATGCCCAGGATATGCAACGCGTGTGTGCGGTCGAAGCCTGACAGCGCGCGGTTCAGATGGTAGAACTCCGGGATCGCGATGTTGGGCGTGCCGTCGCTGTCGTCGTTGCCGGCAATCCCCGTCGAGCGAGACCACGTGTAGTTCGCCTGCAGTTGAAACCCATTCGCGAAGCGCCGCTCCACGCGCGACTGCAGCGCGTGGTACTGACTGTTGCCGACCGGCGCCACGAGCCGCGTGTCGGCATCCCGCCCGAACTTCTGGAAGAGTTGCCGGCCCTCCTGGCCGCCGCCGATCGGCGCCCAGTTCAGCTCGTGGTAACCCAACTGGTCCACTTGGCGCGTCCCGACATAGCCGGCCTCCCCGACGAAGCCCCATCCGAGCTCGCGCTGGACCGTCACGTTCCACGACTCGACGTAGCCGCGTTCGAACTCCAGCGGCAACGTCGTCACCGCGAAGGTTCCCGGCACCGGGATGATGCCGCTGCCCAGGTCTGGAATGTCGACCTCGGGGATACCATCCTCGAGCGGGCTGGCGAATGCGTACGAATGCGGCGCCTGCACGACCTGGATGAGTTGCACGGGATAGTTCCGGCCCATCGGCCGGACGAGCGCGAACGGGTCGTTCGTGATGCCATAGCCGGCGCGCACGACTGTTTGCTCGGTGGGCCGCCACGCGACACCTAGCCGCGGCGCGAACAGCGTCTTGCTCTCCTCGATGCCGAGATCCAGCGGCACCGAGCCGACGCCGCCAATCTCCATCATGTTGGTTTCGGGGTTGTAGCGCTCGAGGCCGCGGTCCGCGCGGCGGGGGATGGGAAAGTACTCCCAGCGCGTGCCCAACGACAGGGTGAGCGTCGGCGTCACCCGCCACTGATCGCGGACGTATAGGC
>JBOGIN010001091.1:0-7587 GCA_050742275.1 Vicinamibacteraceae bacterium | reverse complement strand
GCCTAAAGGCCGCGCGCTACGTACGACCAGGTTAAGTGAACAGCCTCGTTCCTAGAGCCGGGCTTCCGCGCTCGGATGAAGCGCGATCTTCGCCCTCGCGCTCGCACGGCGCGGCTGCGGGACGGCGTCCCAACTGAAGTGCTTGACGATGTCGATGAAGGCGCGTGCGGCATCCGACAAGTAGCGCTGGTCGCAGAAGAGCATCCGCGTCGGCCGCGGCATGTCGAGCTCTGGGATCGGGATCTCGACCAGCGCGCCATCGGCCAGCTCCTGCTGCACGCAGATGCGCGGCACCACCGCGAAGCCAACCTCTTCACGGACGAACTGCTTCACGTTCTCGAAGCTCCACAACTCTGCGGCAATCTTGCACCGGCTGGCATGTTGCTCGAACAACTGCAGGACGCGCTGCGCTGTCGCCGCACACTGATGATGCAGGACGAAGTGCTCGTTGGCGAGATCTCGCAGGCGCACGCGCGGCCGCGAGGCCAGCGGATGTGAAGGGGCGCCAATCAGCACCATCCTGTCGGAGTGGATCTGAACGCATTTGAGCTCGCGGAAGATCGGCTCTTCCTTGACGAAGCCGATGTCCACTTCGCGATCGAGCACCTGCCGCGGGATGTCTTCGATGCGGCTGCGGTAGATGCCGACCTTGATCTCCGGGTGCATCTGCACGTAGCTCTTGAGCGGGCCGGGGAGCAAGTAGACGGCGGCGGATTCATGCGCGGCCACCGAGACGCTCCCGGCCACCAGGCGCTTGAGATCCTCCAGCGAGCGCATCGCCTCGTCGCGCACACGGACCATACGGCGTGCGTAGTCCGCAAGGAGCCTGCCGGACGGCGTCAAACAGAGCTCCGGCGCGTCGCGGGCAAAGAGCGGCGTGCCGACCGTCTCCTCCAGCTTCTTGATGCTCTGACTGATTGCCGACTGGGTCCGGTAGACCCGCTCCGCCGCGCGGGTGAAGGATCCCTCGTCAACAACAGCCAGGAAATGCTCGAGTTGCAGCAGGTCCATGCTGATCTCCGCGGTCTCCGGCCTAAGTTGGGGTCCGGGGGCGTGACACGATTGTAACCCCAACAGACTCGCTTCGGCGAAGCCGAGGCGAGCGCTACCGCGTACGCTTATCGTCCCATCAGTTTTCTGAATTGGACGTCAGTCGGTAGCTAGGTGCAGAGTCCCAGTGTCCTGACCGACGCCCAAAGATCGCCCGATGGGCACGAGACCGCTCCTCGAAGAGCGAGGAGCGCATGGGCCGGCCCTGTCCCATTTTTTCCTCTCCCGCAGGGTCGGCCTCTTTTTTCAGGGATCAAGTTCAGCGACCAAGCCCCGCGTCGCTGACTGGCCCCTGACCCCTGTTCCCTGACCCCTGGATTCCTTCGCAGGCGCCAAAGGTTTGGCGGCTTATCGAGCCATTACTCCAATTCGCTTGACCGGAAACGCCGGCGGCACCGAGAGTGTCGGGAAAAACAGGAAACAGGAACAGGAAACGGGAGAATGGATCGTCGAAGCTTCTTGCAGAATCTCGCGGCCGCTGCTGCAGCGGTCAAGATGTCCGCGCCAATGACAGCGGCGTCCCAAGCAACGGCCGGTCACACGACCGGCGGCCCAGCGTCCGTCGACGTCGAGGGACATACGCTGGTCTGCGAGCTCGAGCAGGGCGGTCAAGGATGGACGGTCTACGAGGATCTGCGCAGCCGGGAGGGCGCCATCACGTTCCTGTCCTCCACGGGTGCGGCCCGCATGATGCCCAAGAGCGCAGAAGCGACATTTGCCGAGGAGGGAGCGCAACACCTCGGTCTGAGCATGGACGATGTCGGGCTCTCGGGTCGGGACTTGCTCGCCGACGCGCTGCTGGCCAACGGCGATGATCCGGATCCCGCTCATGTGCGACGTGCGGCCCCGCCACAAGGGTCCGCGCCACAGCGGGAACGCGGTCGCGGCAAGTGGATGACGTTCGTCGGCACGAAAGAGGCCCACGACGTCACGCCGGTGTATGCCGCCGGCTCGACGCGAACCTGGCTGCCGTCTCAGCATTTTCCCGAGCTTCGACCGGCCCCCGGCGACGAGCAGCAACCGCAGGAGAAGCGCTATGCGGGTCTCATCGGCGGTTGGATGCCGGCCGCGCGCACCGTCATCGAGCTCTCCGCCAACGCCTACATCGAGCACATCGTCTTTGGCGACGTCCAAGCGACCGACAAGTACATCGTTCAGACGTGGCATCGATCGGCCAAGGTGGAGAACGGCAAGATCACGAAAGTCGTGTACGGATACACGTATCCAGCCTACCCGCCCGCGCGCCAGCCGCCGGCGGCCGAGAAGTTCTACGCCGCGCTGCTCACGTTTGCCGACTATTGGGACGGGCTGTTGGCGGACATCGCACCCGCCTCCTTGCCAGACCAGTCATGGATGGACATGTCGAAGCACTGCTTCGCCAAGGAGCTCATGATCCGGCCGGGCGGCGTGTATCCAAAGTACGGCGCCGTGGACCGCGATTACTTCGGCGCCGAGTACGACGGGTTCCAGGACGTGTTCACGAGCGCGCTCTATACGAGCCTCGAGTGGGGACGATTCGAAACCGCCCGCCTGTTTCTGGAAGACTACTTCACGAGCTTCGTCGAGGCGAACGGCATGATCAACATGCGCGGACCCGAGACGGCGCAGTTCGGCCTGACGCTGTCCCTGCTCGCACGCTACTACAACTACACCGGCGACGGCGGGCCGCTGTTGACGCTCGGGCCCAAGATCGAGGCCACGGCGAAGGTGCTCACAGACTTGCACGACGTCAGTCTCGCACTCCCACGAGACGATCAAAAGCACGGCCTGATCCAGGGCTGGAGCGAGTCGGATGCTTGCCTCCATCCCTGGCCGGAGGTGTGGTGGCAGCCGTACTATGCCAACAGCGCGTTCGCGGCGCGGGGCCTGAAGGATCTTGCGGCGACGTGGCAGGCGCTCGGCGGCGCACGAGGCGACTCCGACATGGGAGCTCTCGCGAGGGACTGGCGTCGCCGGAGCCAGCAACTGACGGACACGGTCGTCTCCAGCATGCGGAAGAACTACCGGCGAGAGATCGATCCGCCGTACATGCCGCCGCTGCCTGGCGCGATGTTGCCGTTCCGTGAGGCCATGGCAGAGGAGCGCCCCAGCCCACAGCAGTGGCCGCACCGCCTCTATGCAGAGCTCCTGCAGCCGGACGTCCTGCCGCACGACCTTGCCAACCTCACCATCGACAGCTTTCGCAGCCACGGCGGTACCACGCTCGGCGTCGTCGCGAACGTCGGGCGGGCACGGCCAGGCGCGCGCTCGATCCTTGGATTCATCTCCTACGGCTATGCGCAAATGCTGCTTCGCCTCCATCGCATCGAGGAATACCTGCTGTTCCTCTATTCGCACCGGTACCACGATCACACGCGCGGCAGTTGGACGGCGGGCGAGGTGTCCGGTATCACCGGCGGCACGGCCGCCTTCTGCATTCCCGCACAGCAAACCATTCCGCTGATGGTGCGCTGGATGCTGGTGCTGGAAGACTCGGACGAGGAGCGGCTCTACTTCGGCAGGGCGCTGCCTCGCGCATGGGTCGCCTCCGGTGAGCCAATCCAGATCGAGCAAGCGCCAACGCGCTGGGGTCGTGTGCGCTTCAACGTCGCCTCCGAGACGGCCTCTGGGACCGTCAGCGCGAACGTGGAGCTCGCCAAGCCGGGCGCACCGAAGGAGATCCAGGTGACGCTGCGAACACCGAGAGACGCGCAGCTCCGAAGCGTAACCGTCAACGGACGCCGGGTGACGCTTGACGTATCACATCGCGATACCGTCGTCATTCAGACCGGTCGCGAGAGGCGCTTCGAGATCGTCGGCCGGCGCACGTGACCCCGGTGGCGCTTCTCCATCCATTAGCGTCGCTGATTTATCGGTACATCAACACAACTCATTTGACTGCGGGCCCTCTTGACGCAACAGTGTGGCGTCTTGGAGGGACTCATGGGGTGTGCGCGTCTGCGGGTGGTGGCGCTCGCGATATGTCTGATGTGGATCGCCGGCGCGGCGCATGCGCAGGTACGCACGACGGGACAGATCGTGGGCACCGCCCAGGACTCGAGCGGCGCTGTCGTGCCTGGCGCGGAGATCGAGGTCACCGACGTGGGCACGGCAATCGCCGCAACCACGACGAGCAACAACGATGGCGGGTTCGTGTTTCCGGCGCTGCAGCCGGGGCGGTACCGGCTCCTGGCGACCGCCCCCGGCTTCGAGCCGGTCGTCGTCGAAGCGCTCGTGGTCGAGACCGGGCGCGCCACGAACGTCACGGTGCAGTTCCAGGTGGCGGGCGTCGCGGAGGAAGTGAAGGTCCAAGCGCAAGCAGCGCCCATTGAAACCACCTCCAACACGGTGTCGACGACGGTGGCGAACGAGGAGATCGCCAAGCTGCCGCTGTCGTCGAGGAGCGTCCTCAATTTCTCGCTGCTCACGCCGGGGACGGCGAGCAGCGCCGGCTCCCGTTTCAGCTCGTTCAACGGGCTGCCTGGCGGCGCGATCAACATCACGCTCGACGGCGTCAACAACAACTCCCAGCGCTTTCGCAGCGGCGGCACCAGCTTCTTCACCTTCGCGCCGGTTCGGCTCGGGGCCATCGAAGAGGTCACGATGTCGACGGCCGGCCTCGCGGCGGACGCCGGCGCCCAAGGGGCCGTGCAGGTGCAGTTCGTCACCAAGCGCGGGTCGAACGAGTTTCACGGCCAGATCTTCGATCAGGTGCGTCACGACGCGCTCAACGCCAACAACCGCGTGGACAACGCGCGCGGTATTCCGAAGAACCAGCTTCGCCAGCACGAGTTCGGCGCCAATCTCGGCGGACCCCTCATCAGGAACAAGCTGTTCTTCTTCGCCAACTACGAGCAGGTTTACCAGCCGGGCGAGAACACGGAGACGCGCACCGTGCTGACGCCAGAAGCGCAGCAGGGCGTCTTCAGGTACGTGGCAGGAGGCGACGCGGTGCGCACCGCGAACCTGCTCGACATCGCTCGAGCGAATGGGTTTCCGGCCGCGGTCGATCCGTTCGTCGCGTCGCAGCTTGCCGCCATCAACGACACGTTGGGGGGTGGGGTCGTGGGCTCCAACGCAACCGACCTTCTCCGCAACAGCCTGTCGTTCGTCATCCCGGCCGATCCACGGAACCTGTTTCCCACCGGGCGCGTCGACTGGCAGGCCTCGTCGTCACTCGCCGTGCGCGCCATCCTCAACCTGCATTGGCGCGACCTCGTGCGAGACCCGCAGTTTCCCGGTCTCGAGTTCGTCAACGGCGGGTTCACGTCCAACTACTACATCTTGTCGACCGGCGCGGACTGGACACTGAGCCCGAATCTCTTCAACCAATTCAGCTTTGGCTTCCAGAGCAACGCCGAAGAGTTCAATCCAGGCAACACGCCGGCCGTATACGGCGAACGGCGAGTTCCGTTCCCGCTCGACCTGACCACTCTGACGCCGACGGACAACGTCCTCCCGATTCCCCGCAACAACCCTGTCTACAACATCTCGAACACGCTGACGCTGTTGAAGGGAAGTCATACGCTCACCTTCGGCGGCACCCTCAGGCACACGAGCATGTGGGAGTCGACGTGGGGCGGCGCGGCTGGCGGGCCCGAGTTCAATCTCGGCGTGTCCGGCGGCGACCCGGTCTCGGCCATCTTCGACGATCGCACGCTGCCGGGGATCGGTCCGGACGATCTGGCGGACGCGCTCGCGCTCTACGCGCTCCTGACGGGGCGGATCAGCAGCATCTCGGGCGTTCACAACGTCGACGAGGGGACCCACGAGTACGGGCTGAACCCGGCCGTGCGGCGCGAGGCGCAGACGGTCGGCGGGCTGTACTTCCAGGACTCGTGGCGCGCGACGCCGCGCTTCACGTTGAACTACGGCCTCCGGTGGGAGTTCTCCGGCGCCGCACACAACACCAACGACATCTACACGAACCCGACGCCCGAGCATCTGCTCGGGCCCTCCGCGGCGCCGTTTCAGCCGGGTGTGCTCAGCGACGTCGGCGATCCGCAACTCTTCCAGCAGTCGAATCCGTACGACGCCGACCTCGTCAATCCGGCGCCCAACGTTGGCTTCGCCTGGACGCCGGATGGTAAAGCCGGATTTCTCGGAACGCTGCTCGGCGAGGGACAGTCGGTGATTCGAGCCAGCGCCGGGCTCAACTATTACGACGAAGGCCTCATCGCGTTTCAAACCGCGGCGGGTGACAATCCTGGATTGACGCAGAGCGTCTTCCTCGATCCAGGCATGCGCGGGTTTCCACCGGGAGGGTTGGGACTGGGCTCGCCAATCCCGCCGCTGGCGCGGTTTCCCGCGAGCTTCAGCTTCCCTCTCTCCCAGTCGCTCTTCACGTTCGCAAACGGCTTCAGCACGATCGATCCCAACATCAAGACCCCCTCCATCCTGAACTGGACGGTCGGCTTCCAGCGCGAGGTCGGCCCCAACGCGGCGTTCGAGATCCGCTACGTCGGGAATCGCGGCTTCAACCTGTGGCGCTCCTACGACCTCAACGAGGTCAACATCTTCGAGAACGGGTTCCTGGAGGAGTTCGAGAACGCCCGGCGCAATCTCGAGATCAATCGAGCGCACGGCCGGAGCGGGTTCGCCGACAACGATCTGCCTGGCCAGGCGCCCCTCCCACTCTTCGAGGCGGCGTTCGGCGCCGTTGGGTCGCAGCCGGCGCTCGAGGAGGCCACGGGCTTCGGTAACGGCACCTTCGTGACCATGCTCGAACAGGGAGAGGCGGGAGGGCTCGCCGAAGCAATGGCAGGTGACAACCTCTATCTCTGCCGGCTGGTTGGGAGCGCCCTTCCCGCGTGTGGCGATCTGGATTACAACGCGCCTGGCGCGTATCCCATCAACTTCTTTCAGGCAAACCCGTTCGCCGCCGGCGAGTCAATCAATCTCCTGACGGACGAGGCCTCCTCGCGCTACCACGGCTTGCAGCTGCAATATCGGCAGCGCTACGGCCGCGGGCTCTCGATCACCGCCAATTACACCTACAGCAGGGCGATGACGGACCGTTACTCCGACTCACCGGCAGCGACCGTCGACTACATCACGCTGCGAGACAAGGAGCTAGACGAGGGGCCGACCGTATTCGACCTCAGGCATGCCTTCCAGACGTATTGGACCTACGAGCTACCGTTCGGACGGGACAGGCAGTTCGGCATCGACAATCCACTCTTGAATCAAGTTATTGGCGGCTGGAACATGTCGGGGGTCCTCCGAATTCAGTCGGGCCGGCCGTTCTACCTGACGAGCGGTCGTCAGACGTTCAACAACCGCGATGCTGGCGTGGTGCTGAACGGCATCACGGAAAAGGAGTTGCAGAATCTGATCACGGTTCGGCCGGGATCGGACGGCAACGTCTTCTTCGTGGACGAGCGGCTCGTCGGACCGGACGGCCGCGCCAATCCGGAGCTCATCTCGTCACCGAGCACACCGGGCGAGCTGGGGGAGCGTGTATTCCTCTACGGGCCTGGCTTCTGGAATCTCGACATCGGCATCGCGAAGCGGTTCGACATCGGCCGCGTCTGGATGAACTTCGAAGCGCTGTTCCTC
>JBOGIN010001090.1:0-7511 GCA_050742275.1 Vicinamibacteraceae bacterium | reverse complement strand
GCTCGGCGCGGTCGGCTTTCAACGTGCGGTGGCTCACGGCGCCGACGCAGATCTTCTTCTGAAGATCGTCACGAAACGGCGCCAACAGCTCGAGGTCCCTCTGATTGCGGTCCTTCATCTCGAGCGTCCATACGTCGCCCCGGCACCGCTCGAGATAGATCTCGATCGAGTTGGCGTAGCTCGTATCCTCCATCACGCGTTGCATGTTGGGGTTCCCCCAACAGGTGTGAATCCACAGCTCCACATCGTCCAGTCCCTGCACCTCGCGATTGAAGGCCTCGATGAGGAACTTGACCTCGTCGTGATCCTTGCCGTAGGTGTTGGCCATGAAGTGAAACGTCGGCTCTTCGATCTGGATCAGGCGGCAGCCGGCATCGCGGAGCGCCAGCAGCTCGACGTTCATGGCTTCGGCCATGTCCCAGATCACCTGGCGCTTGTCGCGGTACTTCGTGGTGTGGATGTCCAAGAACAGCGCCATGACCTGCGAGCAGCAGGTGCCGAACCGCACGGGCTTCTGCGTCTTGCCCTGCGCGATGCGCCAGATCTTCGGATACCCGAGTGGCCGGTGCTCGATGGTATCCACCACGTGCGGCCAGCGCCAGGCCGTGTAGATCTCGTTGAGAAGCGTGCCGGGCGGATACCGCAGCCACGGGGCGCGCGTTTCCTCGGTCTGCAGGTAGTCACCGTCGAAGCCAGCCCAGCGCTGCAATGGGTAGTGATGCCAGGAGCGGCCCGCCATGTCCTCGTCACAGTGGTAGTCGCCGTGGGTCAAGAGATCGAGGCCGGCCCGCTCCTGATCGCTGATGACCACGGCGAGCGCGTCCTGGAACTTCTCGCGAAAATGGACGTCCATCATGCAGGTGTCGAGCGGTCTGCCCCATGCGCTGACGTCGAACCAGCGTGGACGCGGCCAGGAGCCGGTGACGGTGCTCGGCAAGATGAGGTTTGCGGTTGCGGTGAACATGAGACAACCTCCTACGTCGACGAACTTGCGTTGGGAATTGACCTGCGTATCATACCCGCGACGGTGTCAGCCTGCGCCGCGTTTCGCCGCGTCAATGGCGGCCCCCAGTCGCTCCATGCCCCGGGCCAGCTCGTCTCCACGAACGGCACCGAAGCCCAGCACCAGGCCATTGGCGGCGCTCGCGCGCTCCATGCAGTAGGCGGAGAGCGGCATCACCTCGACACCGCGGGCTGCCGCCTCGTCGAACACGTTGTCGGCCTCCACGTCATCCAGGTCCGCGACCGCATGGAGCCCCGTTCGCACCGGGCGCAGATGGAGGCGTCCGTGGCAGTAGCGATCGGCGGCCGTCAAGAGAGACTCCAACCGCTCGCGGTACGCCGCGCGCATCCGGCGAAGATGTCCATCGAAATGTCCGCCGGTCATGAAGTCGGCCAGGACGATCTGATCCAGCAACGGAGGATACGCCGGTGCGCTGCGTCGCATCGCGAGGAGCGGCTCGCACAGCCCACGTGGCACGATCAGGAAGCCGAGCCGCACCGCCGGGAAGAGCGTCTTGCTGAAGCTGCCGACGTAAATGACGCGCCCGTCGGTGTCCAGGCCGTGCAAGCAGGGCACGGGGCGCGTGCTGTAGCGGAACGCGCTGTCGTAGTCATCCTCGACAATCCACGCCTGCGCACGGTTTGCCCATTCGAGCAGCGCCAGCCGGCGCGCCAGGCTCATCGGCACGCCGAGGGGAAACTGGTGTGAGGGGGTCACATACGCCAGACGCGCGTCGCTCGCCCGTTGCGCGCCCGCCTCGACATCCAGGCCATCCCGGTCCACACGCACCGGCACGATCCGCGCCCCCGCCGCGACGAGGGCGCCGCGCGCGCCAGGATAACCTGGGTCCTCCAGCCATGCGCTGTCGCCGGGATCCAGGAGAATACGGCATGCCAGCTCCAGCCCGCTCTGTGCGCCGGCGACGACGATGATCTGATCGGGGTCGCACTCGGTGCCACGCGCGGCTTGGATGTGTGTGGCGATCGCCTCCCGCAGGGGGCGTATCCCGCCCGCGCCGCCGTAGTCGAGCTGCGACAACGTCACCGACCGCAGTCGCCGGTTGACGAGCTGCGCCCAGAGTCTCGTAGGAAACAGGTCGAGCGCCGGGGTTCCAATGCGAAACGCCCGTGGCGGACCGCCGAGCCGCCAGGCCGCAGGCGAGGTCGACGCGAGCGTCGCACCGCGCTGGGAGATCGGGGGATGATTTGGTGCGCCTCGCCGCCGCGAGGCGCGGCCCTGAAGCAGATCATCGGGCAGCTCGCCCGCAACGAAGGTGCCGGACCCGGGCCGGGCGTGGAGATAGCCCTCCGCCATCAGACGCTCGAAGGCGAGCATCATGGTGGTGCGCGAGACGTCCAGGTCCGCCGCCAGCGTGCGTGACGAAGGGAGTCGTGTGCCCGGCGCCAGGATCCCGTCCAGGATCGCACTTCGAATCTCGGCGTAGATGCGCTGCTGCAGCGATCCGCGGACGTGGGGCTCCAGGCGAACGCACAGACTGCTGGCCACTGAGGTGCGCATCTGAATCAACCAGCGCTGCCTGAATTGTACGCCGGTTCCTTTTTCGCCGCCCCTGGGGCAGAATCTCGAGCACCGCAGTGCTCCTGCGATGCGAAAGGAGGAGGCGTGGCGCGCACAATTACGGTGGCGCAGGCTGGTGCTTCGACATACCGCGTGACGGTCCAAGAGGACGGAGGGCGAACCGAGCATGACGTCACGGTGACGCCGGACCACGTTCAGCGATACGCGCCGGGGACGCCCCCCGAACGGCTGGTCGAGACCTCGTTCGAGTTCCTGCTCGACCGCGAGCCGAAGGAGTCGATCCTGACGCGATTCGAGCTGCCGGTCATCGAGCGGTACTTCCCCGACTATCCGCAAAAGATACGTGAGACGTTGTGAGGACCGATGAGTCACAGACGCTGGACGACGATTGCCGCGGCGGCGCTGTTGATCGGCCGAGCGGCCGCGGCAGCGGCCGAGGAGCCGATTGCCAATCAGGACCTGCTGCGTGCGCGGCTCGAACAACGCATTGAGCAGCGTCTTACCGCCGTCGACGGCGTGGCGGGCGTGTGGATCAAGGACCTCGTGAGCGGCGACGAGATTGGCGTCAACGAGGAACGCGTCTTCCCCACGGCGAGCTCCATCAAGATCGGGATCCTGGTCGAGCTGTACCGCCAGGTCGAGCACGGCCGACTGCGCCTCGAGGATCGTCATCGCGTGGCGGAGAGCGACCGAGCCGGCGGCAGTGGCGTGTTGCAGCACCTTGGAGCCGTGGATCTCTCGCTGAAAGACCTCGCCACGTTGATGATCGTGCTGTCCGACAACACGGCGACGAACATCTTGATCGACAAGGTTGGCATGGAGGCCGTGAACGCCATGCTCGATCGACTGGGTCTCTCGGCGACGCGCCTTCGCAGGAAGATGATCCGTCCGGACGACCAGGCTGCGGGCCGCGAGAACGTGTCCACGCCAGCCGAGCTCGGACGGCTCGTCGAGCTGATTTATGGTGAGAAGATCGTGGCGCCGGCGGCTTGTCGAGAGATGCTCGAGATTCTCGCTCATCCGAAGAGCGGGCCGATCCGCGCGCGTCTTCCACAAGACGTGCGCGTGGCGCACAAGACCGGTGGTCTCGGCGGCGTTGTCAACGACGTCGGGGTCGTGCTCCTCGAAGGCCGTCCCTTCATCGTCTCCGCCATGAGCACGCTCGTCGGCGACGGAGAGGGGGCCGGCCGGACGATTTCAGACGTCGCGCGTCTCGCGTACGACTACTTCGCACGCATCGAGCGCGCCAACGCCTACGGTGCGCAGCTCCCGCGCGGTGTCGTGCGACACCAGACACTGAGCCGTGCCGCAACGCGCCTTCCGATGGCTTCACTTGTGTTGACAATCGTGGGGGCCGCCTTTAGGCGGCCCAGGGCCGGCGTCAGCCGGCCCCGACAGTCAACACAGGTGAATTCCGGGGCTAGTGTGTCGCGCCTGATGCAAGCAGGAGCTTCACAACGGCATCGTGACCGCCACGTCGGGCCATGTTCAGCGGCGTTCGCCATTCGCCGCCGTTCGACTCCGTCCAGGCGCGGGCGTTGACGTCGGCGCCGCGCGCGACGAGGAGCTCCACGACGCGCAGATGTCCGCCGCGGCTCGCCTGAATCAGGGCGTTTTCGTCCTCCGGCACAATCTGCTCGATATCGGCGCCGCGGTCCAGAAGGAGGGCGACCACCTCGGCGTGTCCTTCACGTGCCGCCATGATGAGAGGATTGGCGTCACCGCGCACCGGCATGTTCGGATCGGCGCCTTGGTCGAGCAGCCGTTGAACGGCGTCGACGTGGCCACGACGCGCGGCGCCAATCAAGGGAGTTCCATCGCCTGGCAGCGCCGCGTCGACGTTCGCGCCCCCGCTGATGAGCGCGTCTATCTCGTCGATGTTGCCATTCTCGGCAACTTCGAACAGGGCGCGGTCCAGCGGGCTCGAGCGCAACGGCTGGCTCGGCCCGGCGGCCCGCTCGCTGGATTGAGCAATCGTCCGAACGGGTGCGAGCGCCAGCACCGCCAGTGCCGCACCGCCAATGGCGGCTGCGGCCGTCCATCGTCCTGCGCGACCCCGTCGCTGGCTCTGGTCCAGAAGCGCCGAAACGCGCGTGGACAAATCGCTCCGATTCGCCATGCTCAGCGCCGGACGTGCATGCGCCGGCGACATGCGTCGCGCCAGCTCCACCAACTGCTCGGCGTACTCCGCGCATTCCGCACGCTGCACGACCGCATCGTCACAGGCACGCTCCGCTTCGAGGCGCAGCCGCCGCCACGCAACCCAGACCAGCGGGTGGAGCCAGTAGCCTGCGCAGATCGCTCGTGCCAGCAGCTGAGTGATCCAATCGCCGCGACGCACATGCTCGAGCTCGTGGATCAGGGTGCGATGCAGGTGTGCTTCGGGCCACCTTGGCGCGTCCGGGGGCAATACGATGGCCGGACGCCACAGGCCACACGTGAGAGGCCCGGGGACGTTCTCGTGCAGCAAGACGTCGACCGATCGACGAACACCACACTCCTGCGCGAGCGATTGCAGCGACTCGCGTAGCGCCAGCCATGGGAGGCCATCGCGGCGGATGCGTTGCAGCCGCGCGAGGTCCACTGCGAGCGACAGGAGCAGGAACAGAGCGCCGCCCACCCAGGCCAACTTGGCCATGGCGGGCCATGAAGGCGCCGACCAAGGGCTGGCGTTGGCGATCCAGCCAGAGGCGAGCGCGCGACCAGGCGGCGTGCGCGTGTCCCGCGACGCGCCATCCTGGAACGTGCCTGAGCCCTCTGCCTGCCAGACGGGTACCTCAATCGTCACGGCTGGAACCGTCAGCGTGACGAGCGGCAGGAGCAGCAGTGCGCCGAATGCCGCGGCCACGCTCAGATGGCGGACGGCCGCCCGTGCGCGGGCCGCCAGCGACACAGCCCCGAACCCGAGCATGAGAATGCCGGTCGCCTTGGCAAGCGTGGACAACTCGAGCCACGCCGTGAGCGCCAGCGCTTCGCCCATCATGGATGTCACGGCCGCCTCCTGTCTCTGCGGATCTGTTCGACCTCGGCGCGCAACGCGTCGAGCTCCTCATCGGTCCAGGCCTCTTGTTTCAGCAACGCGGTCGCGGTGTGCTTCGGCGAGCCGCCAAAGAAGACACGCACCAGCTTCTGCAGCGCGTTTCGCTGCGCCGCGGCACGCGACTTCGTCGGCACGTAGACGTAGCGAAGGCCTTCTTCCCGATGTCGCACGAAGCCCTTGGCCTCCAGCTTGGCGAGCATGGCGCGAACCGCCGAGTAGCTCGGCGGATCCGACAGGCGTTGGCGGACGTCCTCGGCGGAGGCGCGATCTCCAAGCGCGAAGATCGCGTCCATGATCTCCCGCTCCCGGCGGGTCAGCTTCTCGTGCGGGGGTGACGCCATTGATCGCACACTGTGACTCGTGCTACGAACGTAGCATACTGCTGCAATAACAGCATGTCAAGTCGTGAGTCCGGAGCGGCCGCTGCTAGGGCGTTTGGCGCCGCTGGGCAGCAAGCAGCCGGTCGATGTCTGCTTTCGCCAGCAACTCGCCGAGCACGATGACTGCGGCAATTCGGCGCGTGTTTCGGATGTCCTGCAGCGGGTCGGCGTGGAGCAGCACGAGGTCCGCGCGCTTGCCGACGTCGATGCTGCCTTGCGTGTCCGTTCGTCCCAGAAGCTTTGCGGGATTGATCGTCGCCGCTTGAATTGCCTGCAGGGGAGACAATCCCGCCCGGGTCAACGCCTGCAGCTCATCGTGTAGGCAGAAGCCGGGCACGCCGCCGTCGCAACCAGCCAGAAAGAGATTGCCACGCGGCAGCATGTCTCGAACCACCGTCAAGGCGGTCTTGCGCATCAAGCGTATGAGGGACATGGCCCGTTCATCGAGCTTCGAAACCTCGATGTTCTTGCGCGTCAGATCGAGAAGGCTGTCGCTGGCATATTCGGCGTGAGGCATCGATTTCCCGGAGGCCACGTCCAGCAGCACTTCATAGAATCCGAGGGTCGGTGTGTGCCAGATGTCGTTCGCGGCAAGCTTCTCGAAGAACGGCCGACAGCGCTCGGCGTCGTACGGCTGCGGCTTGCCCGCACATTCCGTGAAGACCCTGAACTCCGAGAGGTGCTCGATGCTCTTGATACCGGAGGTCGCCCCCTCGTCCATCGTGACGCCAAGCGGAACGTGACCGGCAAACGGCAGGCCCACCTTTGGCGCTTCTTCCGCGATGGCAAAGAAGGCATCGCGCGGCGTGTAGTTGTGCACCTTGATGAAATCGACGCCGCGTTTCTGAAGGTCCCGTACGGCTTCACGCGCTTCCTGAGCGTTGGTGACTCGGCGCCGGAACGGCCAATCCGCCGGCGCATCGTCCAGAATTGGCCCGGCCGCCACTATCTCTGGTCCGCTCTGTGCATCGCGGCGTGTGCGATCCCGCAGCGACAAGATGAGCTCGAGATCCGAGCCCATGTCGCGTGTGCCGACAACGCCGTTGGCCAGATAGAGCTTCAGCGACTCGGCACCCGATGCCTCGTTGTGCGAATGCATGTCCCAGAGGCCAGGGATGAGAAAGCGTCGTGTACCGTCCAGTCGCACGGCTCCGGGTGGCACGCGGATGTTGGGGCCGATATCGATGATCTGCCCAGCTTTCGTTATCACGGTCGTGCCGGGCTGTCGGGCGCCACTCGCCACATCGATGAGCGTGACGTTCGTGATGACAATCGTGTCTTCGGACTGGACAGAAATAGCGGACCGCGCGGGCGCGACCTGAGCCATTGGAGTGTTGCTGGGTGCAGCAACGAGAAGGACGAGGAGAGCCAAGAAGCGCCAGGTGAGAGGGGCAGTGCGATGCATGGCTGTTCTCCCTCCTACGCGCGGAGCGGCGCGGTGGAGCGCCATCCATGCTTCGCGCGCCGAGGAGCCCGCGTCGTCAAACGTCCGTCGGCGGATCGCTTGTGACGGTCGCGACGTTGAAGTATAGACTCGGACGGCTATTTG
>JBOGIN010001089.1:0-3884 GCA_050742275.1 Vicinamibacteraceae bacterium | reverse complement strand
CACGCCCGGCAACGCCCCGCCGGTGTCGTCGGTGACGATCCCCGTGATGGATGCGGCGCCAGTCTGCGCCCCGGCCGCAGCTGGCCACACGAGCAGCGCCAGCAACGCGAGGGCGAAGCCCCTCGTCCGCAATGCGGTAAAAAAGGTACACATCGCGATCCCCCTCTCCAAAAGCAGTCCTAACGGACCGGCCCAAAGAGTCCCATGGCGGACGGGCACACGCCCACCCGCCGCCAACATTATCGGCCCTCGGTCATGGACAGCGTATCAGCGTTCGACGGCCTCCGCGAGTGATATGCTTCACGCGCTTCCCTCCGGAACGGACCAGCACTTGGTGCCGCGACCGGCGAGGAGCGTGCCCCGCCACACGCGCGGCGCGCGGACGGGACCTGTATCAGGAACGAACTGGTTATGACCAGCGGGCAAGAACAGCGTACGCCGCGCCGCCAAAAAGTCAACCGCCAAATCAACCCGAGGGCGATGGTTCGCAAGGAGAGCCCGATTCCCCTCTACTATCAGTTGAAGACGGCCATCGAGGTGCGCATCGACGAAGGGGTATGGCCGCCGGATACACAGTTACCGTCCGAGCGCCAGCTCTGTGACCAGTTCGGCATCAGCCGCATCACGGTTCGTCAGGCGCTGGCCGAGCTCGTGCGCGAGGGGCGGCTGGTCCGGAGCCACGGCCGCGGGACCTACGTCGCGCAGGTACACGTCAAGAAGCCGGTGTTCCCCCTTGTCAGCTTTACCGAAGACCTCCGCGAGCATGGTCTACAGGCCGGCGCGCGCGTCCTCCGCTTCGAGCAGACGACCCCACCGCCGCACGTCTCGGTGGCGCTGCGGCTGGCCGCGGGCGAGAAGACCATCCTCTTGCAGCGGCTGCGCCTCGCCAACAACCGGCCGGTCGCGATTGAGACCGTGCATCTCGCAGCGCGCCTCTGCCCCAGCTTCCTCGAGGAAGACATGGCCGATCGCTCGCTCTATGCCACGCTCGGCGCGCGGTACCGCATCGTGCCGGCGCGGGCGCGGCAGCAGTGGCAGGCCGTGCGCTGCGCCGCCGCTGACGCGCGGGTCCTCGCCGTGCCGAAAGGCAGCCCCGTCCTGCGGATCGATCAAACCACCTACGACCAGCGCGGGCGCGCGTTCGAGTACATGGAGTCGTTCTTCCGCGGCGACAAGTTCATCTTCTTTGCCGAGCTCACCAATCACAGCAAGGCCACGAAACGACGGCGTGACCGGTAGCGTGGCGGACCGCGGCTCACCTCGCGTAGCAGGACGTCCGAGCATTTGACAAGCACCGGCCAAATGAGGAATTGGTGCGTGCGAAACGTTTGACGAAGCAGGGAAATCCTGATATGTACGCCTTAGACGTACCGTTACGGAGGTGACAATGCCCAAGAAAGTCGTGCTGCCGCTTGCCAAAGCGCGGGCGAAGCTGTACGAGCTGGCGGACTACGTCGCGAGCTCTCCCGATGCGGTCGTCTATCTCGAGCACCGCGGGAAGAAGGAGCGCTTGGCGCTCGTCCGCGAGACGCGCCTGGCGTATCTGGAAGCGCGCGCGGAGCGCGGCCGGGCGGGCGACGCGAAGCCGTTCAAGCTGGCCGGCAGCCTCCAGACGAGGTTGAGTGACGAGGAGCTCGAGGAGGCGTTGGCCGACGCCAAACGTGATGCTGCACGGGCGTTTGCCGCGAAGCTCGCGGGCGTCCGAACATGATCGAGCTGGCCGTCACCGACGCACACACGCTGATCTGGTACGGCCTGCGCCGATTTCGCAAGATTGGCGCGGCGGCGCGCAAGGTGCTGGATCGAGCCGACGCGGGACGCGCCGCCGTGTACGTGCCCACGATCGCGCTGGTGGAGATTGCCGAAGCCGTCTATCGCGGTCGGGTCGACATCACAGACGGCTTTGCTGTGTGGGCCGAGCGCCTCTTCAGCACACGTCACTTCATTCCAGCAGACCTCACCTTCGACGTCGTTCTTCAGGCCGAAGAGCTGCATGGCATTCCCGAGCGCGGCGATCGCCTGATTGCCGCGACCGCCATGGATCTCGGATATCCCCTCCTGACCAGAGACACCAATCTTCATCGTATCCCCGGGCTCGAGACGGTGTGGTGATAGGCACCGCGTCGGCTAGAGAATCAAGTTCTCACCTCGGGATACCCGGCATCCATAAGATCCCTCCGCCCAGAACGTCCTGCGGGAAGTAAGTGCTCGCCCACCTCCTCGGCACGTACTCTCTTCAGTACGTTCGTACTTAGTACCTCTCGATGGCTCCATCGCGAGCCGGTATCGCTGTTGCGGCTATGGCGGGCAATGTCACTCACTGGGAACGCCCCCACGAGACAAGGAGGAGCCATGACAACCCGCCAGCGGATCGCGCTCAGCGCACTTCTTGCAGTGCCGCTCAGCGTCAACGCTCCCACGGTGGAGCACCTCGTTACGTCGTCGCCGGTGATCGGAGCCGATCACGGCGCCCTGCTTGGCTACATTACCTCGGGCGACTCGTACGGCTGGGTCTGGACCACCGGCTTCGAGATCGCCACCGGCGCGATCTGCATGGCGTCGTTTGCCGCCCCGCCGGGCGCGGTCATTTGTATGGCGTCGGCCGTCGCGTAGCTGACGTCAGCAGAGACGATGGCGGAAACGGTCGGTGGCGGTGTCTGCCTGTGACGGACGCCGCCACTGCCCGCCTCAGCCAGGCGTCGCTCTTGCAGCCATGCGCTTCGTCGACCGATGGTCGCTGCTGGTCTGGGAGCCGTCGCGATTCTTCGCGACGTATCGCCCAACAGATCCCAATTGGCGTGCTGGTGCAATCGCGCCATTCGCCTGCGCGGCAATCTATCTCGGCTTCGAGCTGGTGATGGCCGGACACATCGAGCCGGTCGTCCTGGCGACCATTCGGGATTCCGGGGTGCCGCCGTTCTTGCTGACGTCGACGTTGTACAGCGCGGCGGTGGCGAGCGCCCTGGCCTTTCCGTTGCTGTGGCTGGCGTCGACGGCGTTCCTCGTGAGCCTCGACGTGCTGTTCGTCGACAGGGGAGATGGGCGCAAGCAGCTCGAGCTGACGGGCCGCGCATTCGTCTCCCAGATCCCGGCCCTGGCGCTGCTGCTCATCGCCGCCAGCGCGTTCGATGGCGACAGCCTGCACGGCCTAGACCTCCGCCGCGCCGAGGGTCTCGGCCAGATGCGCGCCCGCTTTGCGGGCAGCCCACTCTTTGCGACGGCCACGGCCGTGAGCCAGCTGTCGCACGTGTGGCTGTGTGCGCTGTTGGCTATCAGCTATCGCAGCCTTGCCGGGCTGCGCACCCGAACCACGGTTCTCGTCGCCGCGGCGCTCTACGGCATCTTCTTTCTGGGCGGAACGCTCGTCCCGCTGCTTCTGGAGTGATCAATGGCTCAGCCTGTGCCGTCGTGGAAGGAACACCCTGCTTCGTCGCCGAGCCTTGGTCTCGCGCGCGAGTGCGCCGGCATCGGCCGCCGCCTGTCGGCCCGAGGCGCGACCTGTGTGCGCCACTGCGCCTGCCTCGTCGTTGTCACCGGCATGATCGGCGCTTCGGTCGCCTGGGTTCGGGGCGAGGCGAGCGGTCCATTGCCGGTGTGGTCCGCCAATCGGTCCTTGGATCGTCTTCCGGGGAACGCCACGCACATTGCCGCTACGAACCTGCGTGTGGTGGCAACGCTCGTCGCCGGCGCTCTCCTCTTTGGCGCCCCGACTGCGCTCATCCTCGCGTTCAACGCATTTCGTCTCGGCTGGGATCTCTCCGCGCTGGCAATCGTCTCGCCGGGAGACGCGGCGCTGATGCTCCTCTACGTGCCGCTCGAGTACGCCGGCCTCGTGCATGGCGCGGCGGCAGGCGTGCAGCTGGGCGTCCGCTGCTTCGGTGTGC
>JBOGIN010001088.1:0-6314 GCA_050742275.1 Vicinamibacteraceae bacterium | reverse complement strand
GTGTTCGAAGAACGTCTCGGCGACAATCTGTACAAACTTTGGAATCGCATGGCGTCCGGTAGCTACTTTCCGCCGCCGGTCAGAGCCGTGCCGATTCCGAAGAAGAGCGGGGGCACGCGGACGTTGGGTGTGCCGATACACATCGCGAACTGCACTTGGCTCCAACAAGCATTTGGGATGGGCTGAGATCACCCATCCGTTTCATCCGTTGCGCGGTCGGCGCTTCGCGGTCCTCAAGGTACGTCGCGTCTCCGGCGTTGAGACGTTGAGCCTGCGAAGCGACTTCGGCGGCCCCAGTAGTGTGCCGCGAGAGTGGACGGATCGGGCAGAGCCCTCGCCGTATGAGGGGCTCCCGGTGGGGACCCTCATCTTCGATTTCCGGTGCCTGCTCGAGCTTGCCGAGCTGCTCGACGCGGTACGCCGATCGCAGGAGCTTGACAAATGAGTCGGTGTTGGGCAGTATCGGACCAGTTCTATGACTGGTCCGATACCATGGTCAAGGTGGTCGAGCGCCGCCCTGCGCAAGAGACGTGCGGTGTTGGTGCGCCGGCCGCCGCCGCTAAAGGCGATGCTGCGCGGGTCGGTGATCGAGCGCTACAAACGCTGCGGCAAGCCAGGCTGCAAGTGCATGGAGGGCCCCGGCCACGGTCCCAAGTTCTACTTGTCGGTCAGTGTGCCCGGGGCACGACCCACGATGCAGTACGTGCCGGCCGAGTATCACGAGCAGGTGAACGCGTTTATCGCCAATTTTCGGCAGATGCGCACGGTGCTGGAGGAGATCTGCGCGATCAACTTGGAGCTCTTGCGCCGCCGAGAGGAGCTCGAATAATCGCCCATGCCACCGCTCGTCCCGATCGATACGGCCACGGCGGCGATGCTCACCGCAAACATGCTTCACAGCTTTCTGCACTCGACCCGTTCGGGACGTCAGCGCGACGAGTCTTCACCTCAGGTGCCCGCCTCCAGCGCAGACGAGCGCCTGATCGGAGCCAGGGATGATGACCTCCAAGATCCAGGAGCACCATCGCGAGAGACCGGCGTGTATCTACATTCGCCAATCGACGCTGGGCCAAGTGCGCCATCATCAGGAGAGTACCGAGCGCCAGTATGCCCTCAAGACCAAGGCGCTCGAGCTCGCATGGTCGCCATCAGCGATCCGGATCCTGGATGGCGACCTGGGACAATCGGGCGCGCAGGCGACGGATCGCGCAGACTTCAAGACCTTGGTGACGGATGTGTCGATGGGGCGCGTGGGCGCGGTGTTTGCGCTGGAGGCGTCTCGATTAGCCCGGTCCGATCTGGACTGGCATCGCTTGATCGAGATCTGCGCCATCACCCAGACCTTGGTCATCGACGAAGATGGGTGCTACGACCCCGCCGACTTCAACGACGCGTTGTTGCTAGCAGCTAGGGCTGAAGGCCACCATTGCGAAAGCGGAACTGCACTTCATCCGCGCGCGCCTCCAGGGTGGGAAGCTGAACAAGGCCAAGCGCGGGGAGTTGCGGTTTCCCTTGCCCGTCGGTTTCAGCTACGACGACGCCGGTCAGGTGGTGCTCGATCCGGACCAAGAGGTGCAGGGAGCCGTGCGATTGATCTTGCGGCTGTTTCGCGAAACGGGGAGTGCCTACGCCGTGGGTCCAGCACTTCGCCACGCACGGGTTGCGCTTTCCCAAGCGCGCGTACGGTGGCGCCTGGAATGGCAGACTGCTCTGGGGCAGGCTGGGTCATGGGCGCGTGCTCGGTGTGCTGAAGAATCCGTCATACGCTGGGGTGTACGCGTTTGGGCGCTACCACAGCCGCAAACAGATCTGCGCCGACGGCGAGGTGCGCACGCGAACCAAGCGGGCACGTATGGAGTCGTGGCAGGTGACGCTGCACGATCATCATCAGGGCTACATCGACTGGGCGGAGTTTGAGAAGAATCAAGAATGGCTGGCGAAGAATCGCACCAATGGAGAACACACGGTGTTGAGTGGTCCAGCCCGGGAAGGTCTGGCGTTGCTCCAAGGGCTCCTGCTGTGTGCCACGTGTGGCCGCCGCGTCTCCGTGCGCTATCAGGGGAATGGCGGCATCTATCCGACGTATGACTGCCATGCGCTCAGACGCGAGGGGCTGTCGACGAGGAGCTGCCTGAATGTGCGATGCGACCTGCTCGACCTTGGCCGTGTCCACGCGGGTGCTCGAACTGCTGAAACCGGCGCAGCTCGAGGTCGCGGTCGAAGCGATCCGGCAATTGGAGACGAACGCCGACGCGATGTCTCGCCAATGGCAGATGCAGATCGAGCGAGCTACGTACCACGCACAGTTGGCCGAGCGTCGTTATGAGGAAGTCGACCCGAGCCATCGGCTGGTCGCGTCCACGCTCGAGGAACGGTGGAATGACGCCCTGGTGGAACTGGAGCAGCTCAAGACGCAGCACGCTGCGCTCCGACAGCAACACGCGCGGCCCATCAGCGCCGAGCAACGGGCCCAGGTGCTGGCGTTGGCGCAAGACTTCCCTCGCTTGTGGAACGCCCCCACGACCCAGGCGAAGGACAAGAAACGCATGCTACGACTGCTCGTCAAAGACATCACGGTCGAGCGATGCGCCGAACGAAAGCGCCTCGTGTTGCACGTGCGCTGGGAGGGAGGCGCGTGCGAGGGCATCCACATACAGCTGCCTCCAAGCGCGGCCGATCAAGTGCGATACCCCGAAGCCATCATCGCCCGCGTGCGCGAGCTTGCCGGGGAGCTTGTGGATGACCAGATCGCGGACACGCTCAATCGTGAAAGATGGCAGCCCACGAAAGGCGAGGCGTTCAATGCGTCGATCGTCAAATGGATCCGGTACAAGCACCAGATTCGGCCACCTGTGCTCAAGCGGCCCGAGGAGCTCAGCGTGCAAGAGGTGGCGCAGCGGTTTGGCGTGAGCTCCCACGTCGTCTACTACTGGATTGAACATGACGTGATCCAAGCCCGGCGTCTCAACAAGGGGTCTCCGTACTGGATCACCCTGACCTCCAACAAGACACAGGAGCTTCGTACGTGGGTCCGCAGCTCTAGAAAAATCAGCAAGCGGCGCGGGGAGCACTAACGCTCGCTGAACGAGTGCAATACCGCCTGTAGCGGTCGTGGTCTTGGCGCCTCGCCCGGACTGTACGGGGCTCTCGAATGCGTACTTCCGCTCGCTCGGCCTTCCGACGTTGATCGACGGGTGTTAGCGTAACCGACTCGAACCGCCGTGTACGGACCCGTACGCACGGTGGTGTGACAGGGGTCGGCGGGCGACCGCCGCCCCTATGCCGTAGTCCCGCACGCTGGGATCTGAGCGGGGGCGACCCGAGCCTTCGGACGAAGGGTCGTCCGTACCGCGACCGTGAGACTCCTGGGTGAGGGCTGCCCCCAACCGACGCTCACAGTGTCGCAGAGGATCGCATCTGAACGGCATTGCGGCTAAGGCCACGACCGTCTGCGTCGAGTCCACCGCCTGTCCGAAGGATGCGATGTGTCAGCCGAGTACGATGGCCCAGGAGCTTCCATGATCACGACCAGGCAGCTCTCGTCCCCGGTCCGCACGAATCGCCGCATTGATGATGTCCGTATTAAGGGGGTGCACGAGATCCCTCTGCCCGATGACCTGCTCCTCGAACTACCCGCCTCCAGCGCCGTGGCGGATCTCGTATGTGACGCACGTGCCAGCGTCAGCCGCATCCTACGGGGCGAGGATCGCCGGCTACTCGTCGTGATCGGGCCGTGTTCCATTCACGACGCCTCCGCCGCCCTCGAGTACGCTTGTACGATCCGCACATTCGCTGGCCCGCACCGCCAGTCGCTGCTCATCGTTATGCGCGTGTACTTCGAGAAGCCGCGGACGCGGTATGGGTGGAAAGGTCTGATTAACGATCCGCACCTAGATGGAACGCACTGCATCAACGAGGGATTGCGCGCGGCGCGGCGCCTATTGCTCGATATCAACGGCATGGGCGTGCCGACCGCCACCGAGTTCGTCGATCCAATCACGCCCCAGTACATTGGAGATCTCATCAGCTGGGCAGCCATTGGCGCGAGGACCACGGAGAGTCAGGTGCATCGCGAATTGGCGTCTGGACTCTCCTGCCCGGTTGGGTTCAAGAACAGTACCAGCGGCGACGTGCGTGTCGCAGTCAATGCGGTGATCGCGGCGAGCCGTCCGCATCAGTTCCTCGGCGTCACGAAGTCGGGAAAGGCTGCCATAGTGTCCACAACGGGCAACACCGATTGCCACATCATCCTACGCGGAGGCACGGAGCCGAATTACGACGAGGCGTCGGTGACCGCCGCCGCAGCGCTCCTCGCCGCCGAGGGCCTTCCGCCGCGCGTGATGGTGGATTGCAGTCATGGCAATTGCGCCGGTGACTATCGAGGGCAGCTCGTGGTTGCGGCGGACGTCGCACGTCAGCGCCGCGCTGGCGCCCATCACATTTGCGGCGTCATGGCCGAGAGCAACCTGATCGCCGGCAATCAGCCCTTCGTCGTCGGCGGTCCCATGGTTCCGGGACTGAGCATCACGGATCCGTGTCTCGGCCTCGACGAGACGGCCAGCCTGCTTGGCGGCCTCGCGAGTCTGGCGCCTCACCCAGGACTGAATTGAAGAGGAATGTTCGGGTCCACCAGCTCAGTGCACTGTGATCCGTCGCGTGCTCGCATGACCGACCAGCTCATGGCGACCCGGACCGAGCTGCTGAAGCAGGCGTAGGCTTGCACGATACGTCTTTCGATCTGGGCGGCGATTCGATCGCCGCCCAGATCGTGCATCGTCCGCATGCGAACAGCGTTCGGCCGCGAATTCACGATCGAGGATTTCCTCGGCGCGGAATTCGACCGCGGCCGGCTTTGCCCTGGAAGACCGCCGAGGCAAGGTGAGCGTGCGGCTGCTGCTCGTCCACAACAAGGCCTACTTTCCCCATGCGCGCCGGCGGCGCCAAAATCCGACCGATTCATGATCGCCGCGCTCGCCTGTCGCGATCACACGTGGTGGTTGCCACGCGGATCGACAAAACCGAGTTCGAAAGCCGTGATGACTACATCGCCGCGCTGATCGATCGAGAGATTGAGGCGGAGGATACCGATGGTTGCGCCGTCACGTTCACGCCCGATCTGGACGAGGGTCATGCTGTCATGAAGGAGCACGTGCACGCCTATGTGCTCGAGCAACTGGAGGCCCTTCACGCGGACATCGTCCTCGTGTCCACCGATCCGCTGAACACGGTCATTGACAATCTGAGGCGTGCAGGTCGCGAATGTCGTGTACATCGGTGCCCGTGCAGAAGAAGCTGCTCAGGTTACGGTCGGTGATCTTGCGTGGGGAAGCGCGAGTGCCGTGCGTCTTGTAGGCAATATCGAGAGGACCCTGCCGCTCGTGCGGCCCATCATCCGCCGGTGTGACGTGGAGGTGGGGTGTTGCATGCAGTGTGGCCGCCGCGTGCAAGGGCGGCATCCGCTGCAGACCTCGGACGCCCTGGGCGCGGCGAATGCACGCGTTATGCGATAACGTCCCCGATCTCGTGGCGGCGCAGCGGTTCGCGGCGCATCTCTCCAACGAGTTCCCTGCGGTCCTGATGGCTGTGAGTCAGGCGGTTCTCGGACGAACGTCCTGAGTTCGTCCAGAATGTGCCGGTTGCGGACGAGGCGTTGTCGATCGAGGAATTCCAAGGGTGAGAGCTTCACGGGATTGGGCAGACGGCACGGCGGAACAGTCCTTTGAGCGTTTTCGGTTCGGCGATGCTCAAGACGTCGTGCGGTTCATCCAAGGTGCCGCCCGTTATCACGACTGCTCGAAAGACTCGAAAGAGACGGATGAAATCACGGGCGTCTTGAGGAGCAATGCCCAGGGATTTGCAGAGCGTGGTGAATTGTGAGCGAGTCGTTCCCCCAACGCCCCACCTTTTCAACCGTCTTCGGGTCGTGAGGTGAAATGACGCCACGGCGTACGATTTCAACGAACCGTTCGGTCGCATACTTTGGCTCGTCCCGGACCGACTTCTGACATAACGCTCTTTGCCGGGCGAACGGCGAGGTACTTCAGGGCTGAATTCTCGCTCTGCCCGGAAGGCGTTCGTCACGAGCTTGCGGACTGAGCGTCAGCGGATTACCTCTCCGGGCGCTGGTGGCAGATCAAGGGGAGGCTCGACCTCCAACTGGAGCGGGCTAACCAGGGGCTAACCAGCCTTAGCCCGGATTATTCGTGAAGGATCTTATCCCGGTACGCATTGGGTCTGATCGGGTGCAGGTTACGGAGTTAGGGAGGGGTTAGGAAGCGTGGGAGCGCGTGAGGCAGGTGCTCATAAGGCGGTCG
>JBOGIN010001087.1:0-15523 GCA_050742275.1 Vicinamibacteraceae bacterium | reverse complement strand
CGTACAGCCTATGTCTTGACAGCGAGCTACCCGAAGAGTCAAATAAGAAGCCCTCGTTCCCGAGGGCGGTCACGAGTGGTGGTCCTTCGTGCACTGCGCAGGAGCCGGTACCCAGCGCACGGCCGGCGCCCCCCTTTTCTGTCGATCGTTTCGTTTTTTATTACCTCATCTGCAGTTGCCTGGGAGGCTGAATACCGGGCGATGCCTAGCGCGTACACGTGCATTAGCACTGCCTTGCTCTTGCTGCTCCTGTCGGCGAACGCCGGTGCGCAGCGCCCGCCGATTCGCGCGTACACCACGGAAGATGGCCTGGCGTCCGATATTGTGAGGCGCCTTGTTCGTGACCCGAACGGCTTCCTCTGGCTCTGCACGACGAATGGCCTGAGCCGATTCGACGGCGAGCGGTTCACGACATACACACCGGAGACAGGTCTACCGCACGCCTCCATCAACGATCTCCTCGTCACGCATCGCGGCCGGTACCTGCTCGCGACGAACGGTGGGGGCGTCGTGGCGTTCGATGTCTCCTCGGCGCCGTCGGCCGCAGATGCGTCGAGCCGACGTCGGACGTCCGAGCCACGTCCGGACGCCTGGCGCTTCCGTGCGTATCGGGTGGGAACGCAGGCGGCCACCAACCGTGTGAACTTGTTCATGCAGGATCGACGGGGCCGGATCTGGGTAGGCACTGACGGTGGCCTCTTCGTGCTCGAGCGCTGGCGCGAGCCATTTCGATTCGTCCGCGTTCCGCTGCTCCTGGCCACACCTGATTCGTCGGTCCAGGTGTGGGCGTTCGCCGAGGATCGAGAAGGCAGCCTCTGGATTGGTACTGGTGTTGGGCTGACGAGGCGCCTGCCGGATGGGCGTCTCGTGCACTATGAATGGTCCACATCGAGAGGTCGCATGCTGGGGCTGGCGTACGCGCGCAACGGTATCTTGTGGGTCGGCCACGATGGCGGCGTGACCGCGATCGTGCCAGAGCCCGTGTCGTCGCTCGAGATCGGCAAGGGTGCAGCCTGACGCGCACGCTGCCGAGTCAAGATTCCATGGATGCGTCCACCGCATTGCCGGAGACGCCCGGCCATGCACGCTCGTGGACTGGAGGCGCTCACCGAATTCCTGCGCCGGTAACCGCGGTGATGTCGAGCGGTGATGGCCACCTGTGGCTGGCAGGCCCCGACCGCTTGGTTGAATTCGACGGCCACCGCTTCCGGTCCTTCGAGGTCGTGGTTGGTACGAGCACGCCCACACCACTGCTGGAAGACGCCGACGGCCATGTCTGGGTTGGAACGTCCGGTGAGGGAGCGCTGCGATTTGCGCGCAGTGGATTCCTGACGTTCACCGAAGCCGAGGGCACATCAGGTGCGTTCGTTGGCACGTTCCAGACCCGCGATAAGCAGACATGTGCGTTCACCGCGGACGGCGTCGTGAGTTGCTACGAGGGTGAGCGCTTCGTCGTGGTCGGCTCACCATCTTCATGGAAGAATGCGTGGTTCGTCGGCGCCCGTACAGTGCTCGAGGATCGGGAGAATCAATGGTGGATGACAACCAGCCGCGGCCTGCATCGGTTCCGACCGGGCGTGCGGCTGGCCGATCTGCCGCGCGTGCAGCCACTGCGGACGTACACATCACGAGACGGTTTGCCGAGCGACGACATCGCGCGATTGTACGAGGACTCTCGCGGCGATATCTGGGTGGGCACCTTCGAGCCGAATCGCCGGGTCGTGGCTCGATGGGAGCGAGCAACCGATCGGTTGGTGACCTACGCCGATGCGCCTGGACTACCGGCGTTCACGCGGCCGCAGAGCTTTGCCGAGGATCGCTCCGGCACACTGTGGATTGGTTTGGCAGAGGGTGGCTTGGTACGCCACCGGAACAGCCGGTTCGAGCTGTTTGCCGAGGATGACGGCATTCCGCCAGGAGACTGGACGTCGGTGCACGTCGATCGCGCCGGACGGCTTTGGGTGGCGACCAGTGGTGGTGGTGTTCTTCGAGTGGACAAGCCCGACGTTCTTCCTCTCGAGGGGAAGCGCTATACGACGGTCCAGGGGCTGGTGACCGACGACGTGTTCTCGCTGACGGAAGACACGCAAGGACGAATCTATCTCGGCACATCGCGCGGCTTGGACCGACTGGATCCCGACACTTAACCATATCAAGCACTACACGCCGTCGGACGGCCTGGTCTCGAACATCGTCATCGGGACTCGTCCAGATCTCAGCGGCGCCCTATGGTTCCGCAGCGGCGGTGGGCTGTCCCGCTTCGTGCCCGCACCTGGCCGCCCGGTTCGGTCTCCACACGTGGCCATCGACGGCGCCTTCGTCGGCGAGAACCTGGTGCCGCTGAGCGCGCTCGGTGAGACCGCGGTCGCGCTCGGCGTGGTTCCTGGCGCGGGACCGGTGCAAATCAGCGTCGTTGGATCGAGCTTCGGAACGGCCGGGCGGCTTCGCTTCCAATACCAGTTGGAGGGTTCGGATGACAACTGGAGTGCACCGACGGTCGAGCGGAACGTGCGGTTCGCGCGTCTTGCTGCAGGACGCTATCGACTCCTTGTCCGCGCGGTCGACTCGGATGGTGTGGTGAGCCCACGACCGGCGTCCGTGACGTTTCGTGTCCTTCCAGCCATCTGGCTACGCTGGTGGTTCCTCACGCTCGCCGCTGCCTCGGCGGCGTTATTGGCGTACATGGCGCATCGGTATCGCGTGCGCCAGCTCTTCGCCCTCGAACGGATCCGGAGCCGCATTGCCACGGACTTGCACGACGAGGTGGGCGCCAATCTCTCGCAGATTGCCGTGCTCAGCGAGGTCGCTCGGCGGCGCTTCAGCGAGGGAGACAACCGAGTGGGCGAGCCGCTGGCCCGCATTGCCGACGTCTCACGCGAGTCCGTCGACGCGATGAGTGACATGGTGTGGGCCGTCGACCCGGAGCGTGACGACCTCATCGAGTTGGAACATCGGATGCGGCGGTTTGCGAACGACGTCGTGGCCGCCCGTGACATCGTGGTGCGATTTCCCACCAGCGTCACCAGAGAAGGCATCAGCGCCGACGCCGACATCCGCCGCGACGTCTTCCTGATCTTCAAGGAAGCCGTCAATAACGTCGTGCGACATGCGGAGGCGACCGCCGTCCAGGTTAATCTTCACGTCCGGCGGCACACCCTCGACCTCACAGTGGCTGACAACGGCAACGGGCTCACCGGCGCGGACCCATCGCGGGGGCTCGGCCTCCGGAGCATGCCGGAGCGCGCCAAGCGACTCCGCGGTCACATCGACATCACATCGCCGGATGGCGTCGGCACGCGCGTGAGTCTGACCGTGCCGCTAACTCGTCGCCATTGAGCCCGTTTCCCGTTTCCGAATCCCGAATCCCGAATCCCGAATCCTGAATCCTGAATCCTGAATCCTGATCCGATTCCCACCTACGTAGGTGGTGACCTCCGCTTCCACCGATCGTATGGTCGTCCCGTCGGACACATGACCGACCGACGGAGGAATGCATGGCCAACAAGAAACGTACGGTGCGTCTCGTGCCGGCAGCGGCGGTGTTGCTCATTGGCGCCATTGGTGGCGCTGTCACGTTTGCAGCGATGCAAGCGCCGGGCGACGACGATCTGATTCACGGTTGTGTGAGCCAGGGGCTGCTTGGTCTGGGCAAGGGGAGCATTCGCATCGTCGGGGACCCGAGCGAGTGCCGGCCCGGCGAGGACCCACTCAGCTGGAACCAACAAGGTATCCAGGGGGAGGCTGGACCACAGGGTGAGCCAGGTCCGCCGGGACCAGTTGGGCCATCCGGTCCCGTCGGACCGCGAGGTCCTGCGGGGCCACAAGGCGAGCGCGGGCCGGAAGGCGCACAAGGTCCGCAAGGCGAGGCGGGTGCCGGCGGGTTGGTGTACTCGAGGGGCAACAACGGAGGCGTGGGGCGGCCTTGGCCGCATGAAGGTCTGGAGAGGTATGCAGACGTGGACGTGTGGTGTGACCCAGGGGACATCGTTACCGGCGGCGGACATGATTGGAACCCCAGGTACAGCAGTGGTGACAACGACTTTCACGTTGCGGCGTCCGTACCTGTCAACGATGCCAACGGCGTCCCGCGAGGATGGCATTTCTTCGGCGTCAACGATTCATCGTTCGACACAACCCTCGGCGTCTGGGTTCTCTGTCAGGACGTCGCGGAGTAAGGAGATGCGCGGCGCCCGTGACGTTGGGCGTCTCCAGCCCGTTGCACTGTAACGAGCGCGTTGCACGGTGGTGGCGCCAGGCTGCCCTGCGCCGGCGAGCAGCACATAAGCCGCCCTTGACAATCCCTGTGACCCTGTCCAGAGTGTGACCGGCTGGGCCATGCACATGGCCGCCAGGCTCTTGGCCATGGGTTCCGACGCGCTCCAAGAATCGTCCCCTCGCGCGCGACGTGTGGCATGCGCCTGTTGTCTGGCGTGCCTCGTTCTCTTGCTTGTGCCCTCTCCTGGCGCGGGACAGCGCTTGCCAATCCGCACCTACACGACTATCGACCGTCTGGCGTCGGACCGCATCGCGAACATCGTGCGCGATCCCCGGGGCTTCCTCTGGTTCTGCACGGCCAACGGCGTAAGCCGGTTCGACGGCGAGCGATTCACGACATACGGACCGGATACCGGCTTGCCGCATCCCTCGATCAACGACCTGCTCGTTACGCGGGGCGGACGATATCTCCTCGCCAGCAATGGAGGAGGCATCATCGAGCTTGACGTCTCGTTGCAAGGGCCTTCCGCGAGTAGACGATTGAACGAGAGAGCGCTACAGACAGGACGCGATGCATGGCGCTTCCGCACGTATCACGTCGGTCGGGAAGCGGCGGTCAACCGCGTGAACGTGTTGCTCGAGGATGGACAGGGCCGGATCTGGGCCGGGACCGATGGCGGTCTGTTCATGCTCGAGCGCTGGAGCGACCCGGTGCGGTTCGTGCGGGTCCCGCTGTTCGGATCCACGCCGGACTCGTCCGTGCTCGTGTGGTCGTTTGCCGAGAGCCCGGACGGAAGCCTGTGGATCGGCACCGCGGTCGGCCTCGCGAGGCGCCTGCCCGACGGCCGCGTGGTGCATTATCGATGGCCCGGCTCGCCAGGCCGCGTCCTGGCCCTGGCGCAGGATCGCGCGGGCCGCGTGTGGGTTGGCCACGACCAGGGGTTGAGCGTGCTCGTGTCGCAGTCGGCCGCGGCGCTCGATGCCCAGAGCGGATCTGTCCTGAGCCTTCGTCCATGGGACGACGATCGCGGTCAGCCAGCAACGGTGCTGCCGCACGCCGCGGGCCACGTGATGTCCTGGACCGGCGGAGACTCGGAGATTCCAGCGCCGGTCACCGCACTGGCGCTGACGAGCAACGGTCGTGTGTGGCTTGCTGGCGCCGACCGTCTGGTGGAATTCGATGGCCGTCGGTTCCAGTCCTTCGAGGCGCCTCTTGGCGGCCTTGGGAGCGGGCCCACGCCGCTCAGCGAGGGCATCGACGGTCACATCTGGGCTGGAACCCTCGTCGACGGAGCGCTCAGGTTCGCGCCGACCGGCTTGGTGACCTTCACGGAAGCGGAAGGCACGCGGGATGCCTTCGTCAACACGTTCGCGACGCGTCGAGGACGACGATGCGCCTTCACGGCGGCGAGCGTGGTGAGCTGCTACGACGGACGACGCTTCGTCGTGATTGGATCGCCGTCGTCCTGGAGGGCGGGCGGGCTGGCTGGCATGCGCGCGGTGCTCGAGGACCGTGCGGGTGAGTGGTGGGTGGCGACCGGCGCTGGGCTGCATCGGTTTCCCCCGGGCACCGCGCTCGCCAATCTGGCGCGAACACGGCCGTTGCACACGTACGGACGCCGCGACGGCTTCGCCGCCGACAACATCGCGAAGCTGTACGAAGACACGCGTGGCGATATCTGGATTGCCACACTCGATGCGAGTCGTCTGGTAGTCGCACGCTGGGAGCGCGCAACCGGCCGTTTGGTCACATACTCGGACGCCGATGGCCTCCCCGCCTTTCATCGACCACTCAGCTTCGCGGAAGATCGATCGCGCGCCGTGTGGATCGGCTTCCGCGAGGGCGGTCTCGCGCGCTACAAGGATGGACGTTTCGAGATCCTTCGTGACGGCGACGGGATCCCGGCGGGCGATTGGGTCTCCGTCCACGTCGATCGATTTGGACGACTGTGGGTCGCGACTGCCGGCGGGGGCGTGCTTCGTGTCGATAGGCCCGACCATCGTCCGCTCGACGGCGTGCGCTACACGACCGCGCAAGGGCTGTCGACCAATCAAGTGCTGTCGCTGGCTGAAGACAGGCAGGGACGTATCTATCTCGGCACCACGCAAGGGTTGAACAGACTGGACCCTTCCAGCGGGCGCGTCAGGCGTTACACGCGATCGGATGGCCTGAGCGCGAGCCAGGTGGCGTGGGAGGCGTTCCTCGACCGCCAGGGCGCCCTCTGGTTCCGTGGCGGCGGCGGGCTGTCACGCCTCGTGCCGGTGCCGGATCGGCCGACTCGTCCGCCCCACGTCACGATTACCGGGGCGCTGGTCGGCGAGGATCCGGCGCCATTGAGCGCGCTGGGCGAACCGGTCGTTGCGCTGGGAACGGTCCCCGGCCAGGGAGCCGTGCAGATCGACTTCGCCGCGTCGAGCTTCGAGACCGGCGGACAGGTTCGCTATCAGTACAAGCTCGAGGGCGCTGACGAGAATTGGAGCCCGGCGACGCTCGAACGGAACGTGCGTTTCGCGCGCCTTGCGCCCGGCGACTACCGCCTGCTCGTCCGCGCGTCCGGTCCAGACGGCGTCGTGAGCCCGCGACCTGCGTCGGTGACCTTCCGCGTCCTCCCGCCCATCTGGCAGCGGTGGTGGTTCGTGGCGCTGGCTGCCGCCTCGGCGGCGCTGCTCGCGTACACGGCGCATCGCTATCGCGTCGGTCAATTGCTCGCGCTCGAGCGCATCCGCAGCCGCATCGCCACCGACTTGCACGACGAGGTTGGATCGAGCCTCTCGCAGATTGCCGTCCTGAGTGAGGTCGCTCGCCGGCGGCTGAGTGGGGCCGAGACCGGCGTCACCGAACCGCTCGCACGCATTGCGGACGTCTCGCGAGAATCGGTCGGCGCGATGAGTGAGATCGTCTGGGCGGTGGATCCGGAGCGCGACACGATCGTCGAGCTGGAGCATCGGATGCGGCGGTTCGCCAACGACGTCCTCGCCGCGCGCGACATCACGGTGCGCTTTCCGGCGAGCGACGCCGCGGAGCGGATCAGTGCCGCTGCCCATATCCGGCGCGAGGTATTCCTGATCTTCAAGGAAGCCATCAACAACATCGTGCGCCATGCCAATGCCACCGAAGTGCACATCGACTTTCACGTGCGGCGCCACCGGATGGCGCTCACGGTCGCTGACAACGGAAGGGGCCTCGACGGCGCGGGCTCGTCGTACGGCCTGGGCCTGCGCAGCATGCGCGAGCGGGCCAGGCGGCTCGGTGGCGAGCTCACCATCACGTCCGAGAACGGCGCCGGCACTCGTGTGAGCCTGAATGCGCCGCTGATCCGTCGCGGGCACTGAGGAGGGTTTCCGCATGCGGCGAGAGGGCTCCGCGGTCAAGTCCGTGGCGGGACACCGGGTGATCCCGGCGGCTGCTGTCCTGCTGGCCATCGCCGTGTTGGCCGCGCCCGCGCAGCGTCGCGCGGCGAGGACGCTGACGGTCTGCCCGACCGGCTGCAGCTATGCCCAGCTCAGCACGTTGTTCGCGCAGGAGGACCTCGGACCCGGCGATGTTGTCAACGTCCGCGGAGATGCCACCTACGCCGGCGGGATCGCGCTCGGCGATAACGACGATGGTGCCGACGGAAATCCGGTGCGGGTCCGCTGGGATCGTTCGGGCGTCGGCGGCGCCACGCCTCCTCGGCTGCAAGGCGGCCGGCACACGATTGCATTCGAGGGTTCCAACTACGTTGTTCTCGAGGGCTTCGACGTAACCGGCGGCAGCTCGAGCTGCGTGTTGAACGCCGCACACGCGATCACCGTTCGCGACAGCGTGATCCACGATTGTCCGAGTCACGGCCTCCTTGGCGCCGATCACGGCTCCGGCTCGTTCACGCTCGAGTACAGCGAGGTCTACAACGCGGGTGCGGGACAGACCAGGCATGCGATCTACATGGCGAGCGACGCAGTGGCGCATCCCGCCGCGGTGTTCCGCATGCGCTTCAACTACGTCCACAACGGTCTGGGCGGCAACTTGATCAAGAGCCGGCAAGGGCGCAACGAGATCCACTACAACTGGATCGAGGGAGCCGCTTACCAGGAGCTCGAGCTGATCGGCCCGGACTGCGAAGCCTGGAACGGCGCCCCGCCAGACATCCGCACGTACTCCGACGTGGTCGGCAACGTCGTGATCCACACCTCCGCGTGGAACAACGTCATCCGCGCCGGGGGCGACCTCAACGGCCGCAGCCGGGGCCTGTTGCGCCTGGTCGGCAACACGATCGTCGTCGACCGTGCGGCTGGCGGCGCCAACGCCGTGCTGGTCCAGCTCGGCCTCGAGGGCGTCGAGATGCAGGGGAACGCGATCTTCCAGGGAGGTGGCGCAGCGCCGGTGATCCTGGCGGAAAACCAGGACGTCGACGATCCCATCTGCGGGTTTACCGACAGGCGGCCTTGGGTGGACGGCGTGCGCCGGGTGTTTGGCGCCAACAACTGGGTGGAGGTCGACGCCGCGCGGGTCCCTCGCGAGTGGAACGACACGCTGCGCGGCGCCGATCCCTTGTTTGCAGACGCAGCGCGGCGGCTGCTGCGTCCGCTGGTCGGCAGCGCGTTGGTCGATGCCGCGGCCACGCGACCGCCGAGCGCTCCCGATTTCCGCTTCCCGTTGCCGCTGGCGCGGCCGATGTACGAGCCGCCGCTCCGCGCGAAGCTGGCGCCGGCCGGCCAGCGTTTGCGTCTGCCGGTGGGCGGCCGCCTCGACATCGGCGCGCTGGAGAGCCTCGCGGCCCATTGAGTGCGCGACAGAATGTGCTCGCGCAACCATCCATCTTGACTGAGTTAGACGCCGAGGTCGCCCGCCCACAGTCGATCCACGAAGACGCGCCAGGGGAGAACCTCGATGCCGTCGTCCGTCCGGCGCGCCGTGCGTTCCAGTGACACGACGACGGCTCGACGTACCTTCCATTCCTCGCGGAGGGCCACTAAGCTGCGCAGGTCACCTTCGTGGACTCGTGCGGAGCCTTTGATCTCGACCGCGAGCTCCATGTCACCGATGATGAAGTCGACTTCCTGACCCCCGGCGGTCCGCCAGAAGCTGATCTCCACATCTGGCTGGCGATAGGCTTGCCACGCGCGAAGCTCCATCAGCACCCAATGCTCGAACGACTTGCCGAACTCGAAGCTACCAGGCACTGGCCTGCGCCTCGCGAGGTAGTTGGAGACGCCCACGTCGAAGAGATAGAACTTCTCTGTCTCGATCAGGCGTCGCCGCTTCACCCGCCTCCAAGGTGCCACGCGGAACCCGAGCCACGTATCCTCGAGGATATCGAAATACGTGCGGACCACCTTGGGCGAGACACCGGTCTCCCGAGCCACGTTGGCATAGTTCAGGAGCTCGCTCGTGGTGAGCGCCGCGACGCGAAGAAACTCCGCGAAGCTGGGCAGACTGCGAACCGCCGCTTCGCCTGCGACCTCCTCGCGAAGATAGTCGCCGACATACGCTCGCAGCTCTTCAAGCGGGTGGGACGACAGATAGTGCGGTGGCAGGAGGCCGCTCACCATGGCGCGTTCCAAGTCGAGGTCCGGGAGCTCGGCGGCACACAATGGCATCATATGGCGACGCCACGCGCGGCCGGCAAGCAGGTTCGCATGACCGCGGCGCAGCTTGCGTGCACTCGACCCCGTCAGCAAGAACGACCGTTTCCGATTCTCGATCAGCCAATGCACCTCGTCGAGGAGCTGTGGGAGCTTCTGCACCTCGTCGATGATGACGAGTGGACCGTTTCGCTCGCCGAAGCGCTCACGCAACAAGGCGGGACGGCTCGCATATTCTTCGAAGACGTCGGACTGGAGGAGATCGATGAGCGGCGACTCCGGAAAGGTCTCGCGAATCCAGAAACTCTTGCCGACACGTCGTGGCCCCCAGAGAAAGGCCGACTTGCCCGGCGGCAGCCTGAGATCCAGAGCCCTGACAATATTACCCACTAGGATAATTTATCATGATAATAATCCCATCAAGGTAATATTATCAAGACCTGCGTCTCGTACACGCCGTCGATGGTGAGCGAGAGCCGCGCGGCGGTGATCGCGTCGTTCCGCTGGTTCGGGCCTGGTCCGTCTGCCATGGTGAATCCTCCCATTGTGGACGCAGAGACGGAGGCGGATGATCCGACGTTCCCGCTACCGCAGACATCGACAGAGCGCTGGAGACGCTCAGCGAGGCGGCGGTGCCGATCCGAAGCTCCGGGATGCGATCGATAGAGACAGCGTGACCTGATCGACTGCGCGGCGACGTCGGATGACGAGGTCGAGCACCTGCGCGAGGAGGACCCAAGGACGGCCACCCAAGGCCAGCCTTGACAATCGTGATCATCCACGTCCAAAGTGTGACCGGCTGTGCCAAGCAAACGGCCGGCCATGCTTGTGGCCATAGGTTCTCGCGCCCTTCAGGAAGCGTCAACTCGCACCCGCTCGCGGGCCGCGTGTGCCTGCGTCGCGTTCGTCATCGTCCTGCTCCTGCCTTCTGGCGCTGCGGGACAGCGCCTGCCGGTCCAGATCTACCGCACATCAGACGGTCTCGCGTCCGATCGCGTCCATCGGATTGTCCAAGACCCCGAGGGATTTCTCTGGTTCTGCACGGCCAACGGCCTGAGTCGGTTCGATGGCCAACGGTTCACCACGTACGGGCCCGAGACGGGTTTGCCATACCACTCCATCAACGACCTCCTCATCACACAGCGCGGACAGTATCTGCTTGCGAGCAACGGAGGCGGCGTCATTCTGTTCGATGTCTCACCGCAACGACCGACGGTCTCGTCTCGTGCGCATCGCGCTGCACAACCCGAGGTCAACGCTTGGCGTTTCCGGACGCATCGAGTGGGGCTGCACGGGGCGACCAACCGCGTGAACGTGCTCCACGAGGATCGACAGGGTCGAATCTGGGTGGGCACCGATGGTGGCCTCTTTGTGCTGGAGAGGTGGGACGAGCCGTTGCGGTTCACACGCGTCCCGCTAGTGGGATTCACACCGGACTGGTCGGTGATCGTGCGTGCATTCGCCGAGGACCGGGACGGGAGCCTCTGGGTTGGCACCAACGTCGGGCTCGCGCGACGACTCCCGGATGGCCGCGTGGTGCACTACCGATGGCAGCGACCAGTAGTGAACGTCTTTGCACTGGTTCACGATCGTGCGGGTCGCTTGTGGGTCGGCCGCAACCTGGGTGTGAGTGCCATCATGCCCGCGCCCATCGCGTCGCTCGAGGTCAGCAGCGCGTCGGTCCTCACGCATCAGCTGGTGGATCGAGAGAGCAGCGGAGATTCCGCCGTGCTTCCTGATACCCCGGGGGATGTGCGGTCTTGGACCCATGCGTCTCACGGCATTCCGGAGCCAGTAAGAGGCTTGATGGTAGCAAACGACGGCCATGTCTGGCTGGCGGGCGACGAGCGATTAGGGGAATTCGATGGCCACGAGTTCGAGCTCTATGGCGTGCCGATCGGCCAACTGTGGGCGACGCCGCTACTCGAAGATGCCGATGGTCACATCTGGAGCGCGACGTCGGCCAACGGCGCCGTGCGGTTTGTCCGAGGTGGCTTCCTGACGTTTCCAAACACGTACGGGGCCGAGGGCAGGTTCGGCACCACCTTCGAGACATATGACGGCCAGGTTTGTGTGTTCATGCAGGATGGGGCTTTGAGCTGCTTTGACGGTCGCCGGTTCGTTGCCATTGCGCCGGCGTCCGACTGGGGACCACTGTCGTGGCGCGGCGCGTCCGCCCTCCTTGAGGATCGCGGTCACGGATGGTGGATGGCGTCCGGCGACGGGCTCCGACGTTACCCGCCAGGTATGCGGCTTGCCGATCTGCCGCGCACACAGCCACTGCGGATCTTCAGTGCGCGTGACGGCTTGCCGGTGGACAACGTCGCCAGACTGTACGAGGACGTGCACGGTGATATCTGGATTGGGACGTGGCTTGTGAATCGTCGGGTTTTGGCGCGGTGGGAGCGGGCGACCGATCGGCTCGTAATCTACTCGGACGCCGACGGGCTCCCGCCGTTCAACGGGCCGTGGAGCTTTGCCGAGGACCGCGCGGGTGCGCTGTGGATCGGCTTCCGCGAAGGCGGTCTGGTCCGATACAAGAACGGCCGCTTCGTTCTGTTACGTGAGGCGAACGGGATTCCCCCTGGGGATTGGGTGTCGGTGCATGTCGATCGGTCCGGGCGACTCTGGGTGGCAACAAGTGGCGGAGGGCTCCTTCGCGTGGACCGGCCCGACCAACTTCCTCTACAAGGGGTGCGATACACGACCGCGCAGGGCCTGGCGAGCGATCAAGTACTGTGGGTGACGGAAGACCTGCGTGGGCGGATCTATCTCGCGACACTCCGGGGCTTGAACCAGTTGGATCCCGCCACGGGGCACATCCGGCGCTATACGCATGCCGATGGTTTGATCTCGAATGAAATCGACGTAACGGCCTTTCGCGACCGGCGTGGTGCCCTCTGGTTCCATAGCCACGCCGGGCTGTCCCGCTTCGTGCCGGGGCCCGATCGCCCAGCGCGCACGCCACAGGTAGCCATTGATGGTGTTGTCGTCGGCGATCAATCGCTGCGGCTCAATGCGCTCGGCGAGACGAGCGTCAATCTCGGGACCGTGCCTGGCGCTGGACAGCTGACCATTGACTTCGTGGGATCGAGCTTCGGCACCGGCGGCGCGCTTCGCTACCAATACAAGCTCGAAGGCGCTGACGAAGTCTGGAGTCCCCTGACAGAGGAGCGCAACGTGCGTTTCGCGCGACTCGCCGCCGGCCGCTACCAATTCCTCGTCCGCGCAGTCAATCGTAACGGTGTGGTCAGCCAGACTCCCGCGTCGGTGACCTTCCGTGTGCTGCCGCCCCTCTGGCGGCGGTGGTGGTTTGTGGTGCTGGCTCTTGCAGCGGCCGTGCTGCTGGCGTACGCTGCGCATCGCTATCGCGTCGGCCAACTGCTCGCGCTCGAACGGGTTCGCAGTCATATCGCGACTGATCTGCACGACGAGGTCGGCTCGAGCCTGTCGCAGATCGCCGTGCTGAGCGAGGTGGCCCGTCGGTGTCTGGGTGGGACAGATGCCGGCGCTGCCGAGCCGCTCGCACGCATTGCGGACGTCTCGCGCGAGTCGGTCGATGCCATGAGTGAGATCGTCTGGGCGATCGATCCGGAGCGCGACAACCTGATCGAGTTGGAGCATCGGATGCGGCGGTTCGCCAACGACGTGCTGGCGGCGCGTGACATCGCCGTGCGATTTCCAGCCAGCAGCACGGCCGAAGGCGTGAGCGTGGATGCTGACATCCGACGCGATGTCTTCTTGATCTTCAAAGAGGCAGTCAACAACATCGTGCGACATGCAGAAGCTACCAATGTGCGCATCGAGCTCCAGGTCCGGCGGCAGATGCTGACGCTCACCATGAACGACAACGGCAAGGGGCTCGATAGGGCAAACCCGTCGCGCGGTCTCGGTCTCCGGAGCATGCGCGAGCGTGCCAAGCGGTTGCGCGGTCACATCGACATCACATCCTCTGACGGCGCCGGCACATGTGTGAGTCTCACGGTCCCACTTGCCCGTCACCATTAGCCCTGCGGCGAGCTATGGCCAATCGAGCGTGACTCCTGAATCCCCGAATCCTGATTCCTGATCCTGATTCCCACCTATGTAGGTGGTGACCTGCCCGTTCGCCGTCGGTATGGTGGTTACGCCAGCCAGCCACATGCTACCGGTGTGACGAGGGCGGTCCATGGCTATCAGGGAGCGCAAATGTGGATCAGGAAGGCATCAAAGCCGTGACGCGCTACGTGCGTCGGACGCGCGAGCTGGGTTTTTCGTGCGCTGACACCGTAACGCCCGTCACAGCTAGTCTCTGCAGCGCACCGATTTCGTGCGCGTCTTGATCACCATCTGTGCGCCGTGGGCCAGTACCGCGGACGAAAGGACGCCGACGATGAAACCTTTGATGTTGAAGCACCTCATACCCCTTGCGTTGATGCTGACGATGCTGGTCGGGGCGCCGGTGCAGGCGCGGCAGCAGGTGGAGACTCGGCCGCAGGACCAAGCCGTTGTTCGCCGTCCGATTCCGCAGGGCGCACGCGATCGGTCGCTCCGCTTCGCACGGACCGAGCTGTTCTTTGGCACGGCGAAGCCCGACGGGACCGTCACAGAAGAGGAGTTTCGGATCTTCCTCGATCAAGAGGTTACACCCCGGTTTCCTGACGGATTGACCGTCGTCACAGGGGACGGTCAGTTCAGGGGCGCGGACGGCAGCATCGTCAAGGAGGACTCGTTCGTGCTCATTCTCTTGCATCCGGTCGAGAACTGGCGCGAAAGCAACAGGCGAATCGAGCAGATTCGTCAGCTCTACCTGACGCAGTTCCAGCAGGAGTCCGTCCTGCGCGTCGACGATCCACTGTCGGTGTGGGTGTCGTTTTGAGGGAGCGCTGAGGGCGGAGCTCGGGACTTTCGAGCTCGGTCAGCCCGTGGACGTGCCACGCAGATACGCGCCATGCGCCACTGAAGGGAGATGGGAATGGAGACGAATCGGTTACGGGGCGCCGCAGCCACCGCTGGAGCTGTGCTCGTGTGCTTGACGATGGGGACGGGAGCTTGGGGACAGAGCGAGCCGAGCACGGTCTATGCCTGCGCCACCAAGGTGACCGGACTGCTTCGGCTGGTGAGTGGGCCCGACGAATGCCATGCGTTGGAAAATCCTGTGCAGTGGACGTCTGGTGGCGCGTCTGGCCCCGTCGGGCCGCCCGGACCAGCCGGGCCACCTGGTCCGCCCGGCGCGACTCAGGTAGATCCCGCCACGTCCGCGGTGACGGGAGAATGTAGCGTCGATATGTCAAGCCTGAACGCAGGTTCGTGTGAGCTCTACACGCCACCGGTCGGCACTCGTTTGGTCATCGAGACCATCTCTGCGTCCTGTAGCTTCCAGGACAGGCCCAGCGGGCGGCCTGACCTGTTGCTTGCAATGATCGTGACCAATGGGGACGTCGAAAACTGGATACCGATGACCAAGACCGCCCGATTCTCCGACATATCCAGATGGACATTCGCCAGCGCGATGCGTCTCTATTCGGATGCCGGCCATCCGGTGCGCCTCAGAGCGGATCGCTCACTCGGCGTGGACGGAGCTGAAGTGGGTGCCTTCTGTTCAGCAACACTCCATGGCCACCTCGTAGCTCTCGATTAGCCCGGATTATTCGTGAAGGATCTTATCCCGGTACGCATTGGGTCTGATCGGGTGCAGGTTACGGAGTTAGGGAGGGGTTAGGAAGCGTGGGAGCGCGTGAGGCAGGTGCTCATAAGGCGGTCG
>JBOGIN010001086.1:0-9040 GCA_050742275.1 Vicinamibacteraceae bacterium | reverse complement strand
GGACGGACCTATTGGAAGGCCGTGCATCCCTTCAACCTCGAAGGCGCGTACATCAACTTCATGATGGATGACGAGCTGGACGGCCGGGTCGAGGCGACCTATGGCGACAACTACGAGCGCCTGGTCTCGATCAAGGCGAAGTACGACCCTGACAATCTCTTCCGGGTCAACCAGAACATCCAACCGGTGCACGCGTAGCGGCCGTCGCCTGGTTCAGACGGTCTCGAGATAGCGGTGAATCGTGTAGATCGCGGCTGCGCCCTCCCCCACCGCCGACGCGACGCGCCGGTTGCTGCCGGCGCGCACGTCGCCTGCCGCGAACACGCCGGGCATGCTGGTTTCGAAGAAGAACGGATCGCGGTCCAGCGTCCAGCCACCCGGCTTGCGGCCGGACCGCAGGAGGTCGGGGCCGGTCAGGATGAAGCCCTTCTCGTCGCATTCAACGACAGCCGACACCATCTCGGACCTTGGCGCGGCGCCGATGAAGATGAACATCGCGTCGACATCCATTTTGCGCCCATGCGCGGCGTCGAGGTCGCGGATCGCCACCTGCTCGAGGCGGCCGTTGCCGCACACGGCTGTCACCTCGACCCTGGTGAGCACGTCGATGTTTGCCGTGGCGGCAATTCGATCGACGAGATACTGCGACATCGACGCCGAGAGACTCCTCTGCCGTGTGAGGATCGCGACCCGCCGCGCGTACCGGGTGAAGAACAGCGCGCCCTGGCCGGCGGAGTTCGCGCCACCCACGACACAGATGTCTCGGCCTCGATAGAGCGTGGCCTCCGTGCTTGCAGCGCCATAGTAGACGCCGGCCCCGACGAGCGGCGCCGCGCCCGGCACGTCGAGCATCCGCACGGACATCCCGGCCGCCACGAGCACGGCGTAGCAGGAGATCTCGGCGTCGTTGGCGAGCCGAACGATCCGAAACGGATCGTCGCGGCGAAGACCGACCACCTCCTGAGCCGTCAGCATCTCGACGCCGAACCGGCGCGCCTGCGCGGTTGCCCGCTGCGCCAGGTCCGCGCCTGAGATCCCCGACGGGAAGCCGAGATAGTTCTCGATGCGCGAGCTCGTGCCTGCCTGTCCTCCCGGCGCGTTCTGCTCGATGAGCAGCGTGCGCAGCCCCTCGGACGCCGCGTAGACCGCGTTGGCCAGCCCTGCGGGTCCGCCGCCGACGATGACGAGATCGTAGAAGGGCTGATTGGCGCGCGTGGGCATGCCCACTTTGTCGGCGAGCTCCAGGTTCGTGGGCGCCACGAGGTGGCTGCCGTCTGCGAAGAGCACCACCGGCAGCAGCGTCTCGCTGCCGGCGAGCGTGGTCACCAGCTCGCGCATCGGCGCGTCCTGCTCGATGTCGATCCACTGATACGGCACGTGGTTGCGCGACAGGAACTCCTTGACGTGATAGGAGCGCGGCGACCATCGCCCGCCCACCACTCTCAGCCCATCGAAGGGAAGACGCACGTGCTGCGTCCAGTCCGACAGCAGATCGTCCAGCGCCGGATAGAGCCGCTGGTCCGGCGGATCCCACGGCTTGAGCAGGTAGTGGTCGAGGCCGACGGTGTTGATGCAGGCGATGGCCGCTTCGATGTCGGCATATGCGGTGAGCAGCACCTTCCGCGCGTCCGGGTACAGCTTTCGCGCTTCGGACAGCAGCTCCGTGCCCGTCATCTCCGGCATCCGTTGATCGACGAGAAAGAGCGCGACGGGCACGCCGCGCTGCTTCAGCTCGCGGGTGGCGTCGAGCGCTTCACGCCCCGAGCGTGCTTTGAGGATGCGGTAGACGCCTCGATAGTGTTGGCGCAGATCCCGCTCGATCGCACCCAGCACCTCAGGGTCGTCGTCTACGGCAAGGATAACTGGCTTCGCCACGTGGACTGTCCATGGTGGTCAGGAACGTTTGCGGCGGCCAGCGTCACGCGGAGCTCGGTGCGGCCCGGCTGCGACAGCACGTCGATCTCGCCGTCATGCTGATTCACGAGCCGCCGCGCGATATCGAGCCCCAGCCCGGTGCCCTGTCCCACCCGCTTGGTGGTGAAGAACGGCTCGAAGATCCGGTCGCGCGCCTCGAGCGGAATGCCTGGGCCGTCATCGACGATCCGCACGACCACGTATCGCCCCTCGCGCGCGGCAGACACGTGGACGTGCCCGGACGAGGGGGCGGCGTCGAGCGCGTTGTCAATCAGGTTTGCCCAGACCTGATTCAGCTCGCCGCCGACCCCTTGAACGAGCGGGAGGCCCGGCTCGATGTCGATAGTCACACCCAAGGACTTCGCGCGCGCTTTTGCCGCGAGCACGGCGAGCGTGTCGCTCAGCCCCTGACCGATGTCCACGGGCTTGGGCGCTGCGGACTGGTCCATGTAGGTAAACCCCTTCACGGCGGAGACGAGGGCGTGGATGCGAGAGGCTGCCGCTTCGATCTCCCGGGCGAGCTTCCTTGTCGTGCAGGCAGCGCTCAGCGCTTGGATGACCAGATCAAGGGTGTCGAAGTCCAACCCGGACGCCAGCGCGTCGAGCTCCTCCAGCGTCATCGGCGTTTCCGCCAGTGTGTCGGTCAGTCGCTCGTTCGCGCCGTGCGCGGCGAGCCAGTCAGCGAGCAGGTCCTGTCGATCCGCCTGCTCGATTGGCGATTGGATCGATGTGGCGCCGGCCGACCGGCACGCCTCCAGCGCCCGCTCCAGGAGGGCAAGCTGGCTCCGGCTCAGCCTGGCGCCGCCAATCGCGCGCGACGTTCGCTCGACCTGACCGAGACGGCTGCTCAAACCTGCCGCGCTGCGCGCCACCGCGGACGCAGGATTGTTCAGCTCGTGGGCCAGGCCGGCCGCCAGCCTCCCGAGCGACAGCATCTTCTCGTCGAGGAGATCGCTCGACGTGAAGCGCCGGGCGCGATCGAGCATCACGTGAACCAGAATCCTCGTCAGCTCATGACACTCGCGGATCATGACCGGAAAGTGCTTTGCCTCGACGGCCAGGATCTCGGTAGGCTCCTCGGCGGTCAGTTTTCCGGGCGGCGAGCCCAGACGGGAGTACGGCAAGAGCCCCGTCACGTCTCCCCCGCGCCACTCCATCACCTTGCGCGGCCCGGCGCCGCGATTCACACGGATGGACAGATGGCCGGAGAGCACGACCCACATCTCTTCGAGCCGGCCCGTCTCCGGCGACGCTACTTGACCGACTGAGAGCAGTCGCTCACGGCCGTGCATCACGACCCAGGCGAGCTGCTCGCGTGGCGCGGCCGCAAGCGTCCTGTGCGCGGCAAGGCGTGCGACGAGATGCACGGTGGAAACAGATCTCAGGTTGAACTGTGGGGAGGGAGAACTTGAATATCATTCTCCACGGTCGAGCTCGTTTTTGCAAGCGCTGAATGCAGAGCAACGCGCACGCGCGCTCGGCGGCGTCGTGCGCGTCGAGTATCCTCCAGAAGGGGACTTCATCGAGGAGGGGGAGCACAGCGCGGATCGAGCGCTTCAGCAGTCGATTCGGATCAGAGACCTTGCCGTCGACGTCAGGGGCGACGTTGTGGCGCGTCCGGGTCGCGCTCCGGGACCTCCGTCCAGAGTGGATGCGCGATGCCATTGAGATCCCACACCACCTCGCCACCCTTGATCGTCAACTCGCACTCCAGCGTACGGTCGCCGGCGAGCTTGCCGCCGGACACGTCGATGAAGCCGAACTTGCCGCGCCGGACGTTCAGCACCGCGACATCGGCTTCGGCGCCGACGCTCAGGTGCCCCAGATCGGGGCGCTTGATGACCGCGGCAGCCCTCGACGTATCGCTCTTGATGACGTCCTGAAGCGACATGCCCATATTCAGGAACTTCGACATCGTGTTCAGGATGTTCTTCATGCCGTCGTTCATGCTGCCCGTGTGCAGGTCGGTGCTGATCACATCAGGCGCGAAGCCCTGCTTCATGGCGGGCACCGCCTGCCGGAACAGAAAGCTCCCTCCGCCGTGGCCGACATCGAAGACGATGCCCCGCTTACGCGCCTCCAAGATGTACGGCCTCACCTTCCCCTGCTCGTCCACGATCGGCGTTCTGCCGCGCACGTGGGCGTAGGTGTGGGTCAGGATGTCGCCCGGGCGAAGGTACTTCAAGAGCAAGTCCTCGAGAGAGAGCGGCGGCGTATGCCCGCCGAAGTCGATCATGACCGGCACGTCCGCCTCGCGGCCGGCTTCCACGGCGCGTGTCACTGGATCCCACTCCGGACCTGCGTAGTGGGCGACCTTGATCCCGACGATCAGCTCGGGATGCTGACGGATCCGCATCGCCGTCAGCCGGGCGTCCATGTCGGACAGATTCTGCTCGACCGGTCCCCCCTTCATGCCCGACCCGACGATGTTGATGAACGAGAGCACGCGGGTGCTGGAGCGGTCGATGACCTGTTCCTTGAATTGCGGGAAGTTGCGCCAGCCCGCGCCGCCCACGTCGACGAGCGTCGTCTGGCCGCTGCGGAAGGAGTGGCTATCGGCCGGAACCGCCGAAACACCATTGCTCAGATACGCATCGTCCTCCGTCCCGTAGAAGACGTGCGCGTGGATGTCTATCAAGCCCGGAACGACGTACAAGCCGCTGGCATCGGCCACGCGCTCGGCACGGGAAGGATCGATGTCGGCGGAGACCTGGGCAATCTTGCCGTCGGCGATGCCGACGTCCATCACGGCGTCGAGGCCGTTCTTCGGGTCGATCACATGCCCGCCCGTGATCAGGAGGTCGAGCGCGGGCTCCTGAGCGTCGAGCGGCACAGCCATCATGACCGTCAGGATCAGGAACGCGAGTCGTGGGCGATGAGATGAGTGTCGGTATGCCAAGTGTGTGCCCTCGTGATTTATGGCGATGACAGCCGTAGCGCGGGCCTTCAGAGCGTGTGAACAAATTCGTGGGTCCGCCTTTAGGCGGACCTCCATGGCCGAGAGGGCCCGAACTCGCGCCGTCATGGGCCGCCTAAAGGCGGCCCCTACGTGAATTCGTCACAGGCATCCTGAGCGGGTAGACCGCGCTCTGTTTTTCACGGATAATCCATCGGGTCATTCCTGGTTTGGAACAGCCGACAGCGTCGAGCGAGGCGGCCTGCGTGGCTGCACCGTACGACAGATCGGACGAAAAAGAAAGGGCGGCGGGGCGCCAAGCCCGCGTAGCGCGCCCTCGGTCTTCTTTCGACGGAGGAAGCACCGGATGATGGTAAACCGAGTCGCCATCGCGGCCGCGTGGTCGGTGACGCTCCTGACGATCGCGCCTTTGAGCATACGTGGGCAGGAGCCCGGCGTTGCGAGGACGTACAACACGGTCAAGCAGAAGCTTGCCCAGGGGCAACAGGTCGTCGGGGCCACGGTCACGATCTCCAGCCCGGAGATCTATTGCACGGTGGCGAACGCCGGGTTCGACTTCACCTGGATCGAGATGCAGCACAGCCCGCTCACGTATCAAGATGTCGCACGGACGTTGATCGCCTGCAAGGGTGCGCCGGCAATTCCGTTCATTCGTGTGCCCGATGCGACCGAAGGCGATATTCAGAAGGCGACGGACATTGGCGCGCTCGGCATCATTGTGCCCATGGTGGACACCGTCGAAAAGGCGCAGGATGCCGTCAAGTTCGCCAAGTACCCGCCGATTGGCCGACGCAGTCAGGGCGGCGGGCAGTACGGCGCGCTCTGGGGTGACAACTATCGGCACACGGCGAACGACAACATCATGATCGTGGCGCTGATCGAGAATCCCGCGGGTGTCGAGATCGCAGACCAGATCGCCGCCGTACCCGGCATCGATGTCCTGTTCGTGGCGAGCACGGATCTCGGCAGCTTCTCTGGGCGCCGGCAGGGGGACCCGCAGTACGAGGCGCTCATCACCCGCGCGCGGGAAGCCGCGCGGAAGGCGGGTCGCATCGTCGGTGGTCCTCTCGCCTGGACCAACCGTGACGGCTTCAGGTTCTTTCAAGGCCCGGGCGAGGCGGCGCTGCTCCGCTGCGGCTCGCGTGTCTCACTCGGCGTGAAGCCCACGGGTTGTCCCAATGTGGGGGTGGCCGCAATCGAGGGCGCGGAAGACCGTTGAGGAGGTTGCCGCGTGATTGGTGCGCGAATGGTGATCCTCCTCTCCTGTAGCCTGGTGTTGGACGCCGCCTGCGCGTCGGCGCCGGCCGCGACGGACTTCGGGGAAATCAAGGCCGAGGTCCAGCGCATTGTCGCAGACGAGGGGGTGCCTTCGATGGCGGTCGCGGTGGCGCGCGACGGCCGGATTCTGTGGGAAGCGGCGTTCGGCCCGGCGAACAAGAAGACTGGGCTCGCGGCCACGCCGCACACGCCGTACTCGCTTGCGTCGATCTCCAAGCCGATTACCGCGACGGGGCTCATGATCCTGGTCGAGCGCGGTCTCGTGGATCTCGATCGGCCGATCGACGAGTATCTCGGCGACGCGAAGGTCACGGGCCGTGCTGGTCCGGCGCGCGAGGCGACAATCCGCCGCGTCGCCAATCACACGTCCGGGCTGCCGCTCCACTATCAGTTCTTTTACGAGGACGAGCGCTACCCGCGGCCGCCCATGGATGAGACGATCCGGCGGTACGCCAACCTCGTGACCACCCCAGGCGAGCGTTTTCAGTACTCGAATCTAGGCTACGGCCTCATCGACTATGTGATCGCGCGACGGTCGGGCATGAGCTACACGCAGTTCATGCGCGCGGAAGTGTTCGAGCCGTTGGGGATGACCCGCTCGGCCATCGGTGTGCCGCCCGGCTTGGAAGATGAGCAGGCTGTTCGCTATGCGCCGGACGGAACGCCGATTCCGTTCTACGACTTCGATCACCGCGGCGGCTCCGCGGTGTACGCGAGCGCGCACGATCTCATCAGGTTTGCGATGTTTCATCTCGGCGATGACGTCAGCGGCCAGCGCGCGGTGATCTCGGAGGCCTCCCGCCGGGCGATGCGGCGTCCTACCGCCGAGATGTCGTCCGAGGCCGCATACGGCATTGGCTGGGGCACGCGGGAATGCGCCACCGGGGCTGTTCTGGTGGGACACAGCGGCGGCATGGGCGGCGTCAGCACCAGCCTCACCATGGTGCCCGAGCACGATCTTGCCGTCGCCGTTCTCGCCAACGGCTCCAGCCGATGGCCTGGCGAGATTACGGAGGACATCTTGAACGAGTTGCTGCCGGGCTGCACCGAAGACTCGGACGAGGACGATGAGAATGCGCCGGCGACGGATCTCGGGCCGCTCCACGGGACCTGGCGCGGGAAGCTGGCGACGTACAAGGGCGACTTGCCGTTCTCAATCACCATTCGTGAGGAGGCCGTCACTGCCGCGCTCGGCGATGGCGCGCCGATGCCGGTCGACAACGTGACGTTTCGGGACGGGTTCCTGACCGGTGGCTTTGCCGGCACCATCGGCACGCCCGATGTCGAGCGCCGCGACTACCGCATTCAGTTGGATCTCAAGCTCCGGGGCGACGCGTTGAACGGATCGGCCATTGCGCAGTCGACGCCGGGCAAGCGCGTTGGCAACGCGCTGACGCACTGGGCGGAGCTGAAGCGATCCCAATGACGACGCATAGCCGTGTCGCGACGGTTGGAGCTCGGGCGTCAGATGATTCCGCCATTCACGCGGACCACCTGGCCGTTGACCCACGCGCCGTCGGGTCCGGCGAGGAAGGCGACGGCGTTGGTGATGTCCTCCGGCGCGCCGAGCCGCTCCAGCGGGGCGAGCGTCGACAGGTGGTCGATGACCTCCTGGGGCTTGCCGTCGAGAAACAGGGCCGTCGCCGTTGGCCCGGGCGCCACCGCGTTGACGGTAATGTTGCGTCCGCGCAGCTCCTTCGACAGCACGTGCGTCATCGCTTCGATGGCGGCCTTGGTCGCGGCGTAGACGCCGTAGGTCGGCTGATACAGACCGACCACGCTCGACGAGAAGCTGATGATGCGGCCGCCGCGACGCAGGCGCTTCGCCGCCTCGCGCAAGCCGTTGAAGACGCCCTTCAGGTTGACGGCGACTTGGCGGTCGAACAGCTCGTCGGCCGTGTCCGCGATCGGCGAGAGCTGCATGATGCCGGCATTGTTCACCAGCACGTGGACACCGCCGAACGTCGTCTCGGCCGCGTCGAACATGCGCGCGACCGCGGCCGGCTCGCTCACGTCGGCCTGGGCGGTGATTGCGTGGCCTCCCGCCTTCTCGATCTTGGACGCCAGTGCCTCGGCGGATGCGGCGCGACCCGCGTAGTTGATGACGACGGTGAAGCCGGCGCCGGCGAGCCGCTCAGCGACCGCCGCGCCGATGCCCCGGGACGCGCCGGTCACAATCGCGACTCTCATATCACTCATGGCGTTGATCCCTCCTTCTCCGAACACCACTATCCACCCCAGTTGTCTCGTAGTCCACGACATCCTGTGTCGGCGAGCGAGACCATGGCTGCCCAATACCGGGCGTCGTAAGCATGCGGGTTTGAGACTTCGAATTGCACGGTTAGGTAAACAACCTCGCGGTTAGGCGCTACTAAACGCTGCGTGGTAGCTGATCGTGCCGGACACACCCTGCAGAAAGTCCGGCTCGATCTCCAGCGCCATGAATACGTCCTCCGGCACGTCGTATTCGCAACGGATGCCGAAACGCGCAGCCGGCAGGAATCCGAAGCGCGGATAGTACTCGGCGTGTCCTAGCACGACGACGGCGCCGGCACGGATCCGTTTGCACTCCTCGAGCCCGGCGCGCACGAGCGCAGACCCGATACCCTTGCGTTGCTGTTCCGGCACGACCGCCATTGGCGCGAGTCCCATGATCCGAAGCTCGGGACGGCCGGAGAGAGTCACGGGCGAGAACAGGATGTGCCCGACGATCGAGCCATCCAGCTCTGCGACGAGAGAGACGACAGGCTGGGCCTGTGCGCGCAGGACGTCAACGAGATTGGCTTCGGTCGCGGTCTCGAAGGCCGCCCTGTTCACGACATGCACAGCGGCTCGATCTTCTTCTCGCTCCGCTCGAATGTTCACGTCAGTCCTCCACCATGGTCAGGTTGTGCGTCAACCTGACTCCTCGTCAGCGTCGCGCGATCGCCA
>JBOGIN010001085.1:0-3532 GCA_050742275.1 Vicinamibacteraceae bacterium | reverse complement strand
CCCTCGAGGTCATCCTCCGGATCATTGTAAGCGCCGTCCGATCACTTCTAGCGGACTGCGGCCTCCGGCCGCACTCCCCGACGCTCACTCGAGAGCTCGAAACTTGACAAGTCTGTCGCTCTCAACGGTTCGACCGGGCGTCGCCGGCTCCCGCGCTGGCTGTCTCGCGCGGCGGCGGTGCTCCGTCCCAATTACGTGCGCCATCGATGTGACGGAGCAGCTCGCCGGCCGTCCACGCATTGCCCCGCAGCACGGTAACCACGCGCCCCTGGGGATCGATGATCGCCGTGCGGAGCGCGTGCATGATCTCGCTGCCCTGCTGTTCGTAGACGAGGCCGAAGAAGCCGGCAAACCGGCGAACGTCCTCCGCCTCACCGGTCAGAAGACGCCATGTGACGTCGCCGCGGCCTGACGCGTCCTCCCCTGCGTCGTCTCGCGTGATGAGGCGCGCGGCGTACTTGCGCAGCACCGCGGGCGTGTCGTACTCGGGATCTATGGTGACCGGCACGAGCTGCGTCGTTGTCGTCCGATCCGGCCGGTCCCGCAACAATTTTGCCGTCTCGGTGAAGCGGCGCATCATGAGCGGGCAGAAATCAGGGAGAGGACAACGTGTGTAGATGAACGTGACGACCGATACCCGACCGATGAAGTCGCGCGCCAGAACGGGCTGTGCGTTCTGATCGACGAGAGACAGCGCCGGCAATCTCGTGCCCGGAGCGGGCGCGCCCGGTAGTGGCGCGGCCCGATCGCCGCCCGGCTCGCCCGACGGCGTGCTCCTCGTCACGACAATCTGTTGCAGCCAGGAGCGCGCGCCGTCCACGACGAGTGTGGCTGCGATGCGGTCGCCCGGCGCCATGGCCTGCATCGCCCACTGCTCCTTGACCGGAAATTCCATGGTCATCGCCTGCATCACGCCCTCGACCTCTTCGTGAGCAACGGTCACCTTGCGTGCCGAGGGCGCGACCGCCACGACGCGACCCACCAGCGGGAATTGCTGCGCGCCCGGTCGCATCTCGAACTCCGATTCGCGTGCCGGTTGGCCACGCCCACAGCCGCCGGCGGCCATGCAGCCAACGAGGATGAAGAGCAACCCGACGGGTGCCAAGGGGCCAACGCTCCAGCGAATCCGACACGTGCGCGAGCTCGACACGTCACAAACCTCCTCGTCCATCGTACAGCGATCGACAGCCGGCCGTGGGTCCAGCCTCGGCTTTCCAACCTCGACCTTCGGTCCGTCAATCGACCAAATCAATCCTGGAAGTCCCGAGACCGCCGCGTGCTAGGATTGGGCGCTTATGGGCGACTTCTATCAGACAGGGGTCCTCGCGACGTTTCACCTCTACCGAGAGGCAGAGGACCTCGCTCGCCTCGAGCAAGAGCTGGTTCGGCACGCGCGGCAACGACCGATCGCGCTCATCGTGCCCGCGTTGTACTCGGAGTTCGAAGCGCAGGCGCTCCCACGGATCATCGAGGAGCTCCGAAGCGTCCCGTACCTCAAACGGATCATCCTGTCACTCGATCACGCCGAGCGGGCGCAATTCGACGATGCGCGGAAGCGCCTCTCGACGCTGACGACACCGGTGACCGTGGTCTGGCACGACGGTCCTCGACTGCAAGACCTGTACGACCAGCTCATTGCCTACGAGCTCCCAATCGGAGAGCAAGGCAAGGGACGCTCCTGCTGGATGTCCACGGGCTACGTCCTGGCCAAGGGCGATTGCGAGGTCATCGCCATGCACGACGCGGACATCGTGACCTACGAGCGCTCGATGTTGGCGCGCCTCGTGTATCCGGTCACGAACCCGACGATGGCGTACGATTTCGCGAAGGGATACTATCCGCGAATCAGCAATCGCAAGATGCACGGGCGCGCGACGCGGCTCCTGATGACGCCGCTCGTTCGCAGCTTGATGCGTATCATCGGTCACCATCCATATCTCGCGTATCTCGATAGCTTTCGCTACGTGCTCGCGGGCGAGGTGGCCATGGTGTCTGACCTCGCGCGCGTCGTGCGGGTCCCGGCAGACTGGGGCCTCGAGGTGGGCACGCTGGGGGAGGTATACAGGAATACGTCGATCCGGCGTGTGTGCCAGGTTGGCCTCGCGTATCAGTACGATCACAAGCACCGCGAGCTCTCGCCGGACGACCCGAACAAGGGCCTGCTCAAGATGAGCATCGACATCAGCAAATCCATCTTCCGGACGCTCGCGAGTGAGGGCATCACGCTGTCGGCGGGCACGTTCCGCACGCTCTCGGCGGCGTACGTCCGCAATGCCGAGGACGTGATCCAACGCTTCCTCGACGATGCCACGATCAACGGGCTGATGTTCGATCGTCACGAAGAGGAAACCGCGGTCGAGACCTTCGCCAAGGGCATGCAGATCGCGGCCGATCAGTTCCTGATGGACCCGCTCGGTGTGCCGCTCATCCCGAACTGGAACCGCATTGCGTCGGCGATCCCGGACTTTCTCGATCGATTGCGCGAAGCCGTCGACGCGGACAACACGTGATGGCGTTTCTGAGTTCTGAGTCTTGAGTTCTGAACTCTCGAGTGAGCGTCAGTGTCTCAGATGATCATCTTCAGCGATCTCGATGGCTCCCTGCTGGATGAGGCCACATACGGGTGGGAGGCGGCGCGGCCGGCCTTGGACGCGGTGCGGCGTCGGTCGATCCCTCTCGTGTTGGCGAGCAGCAAGACGCGCGCCGAGATGGTCTCGCTGGCGTCCGACCTAGGACTGACCGGCGACAGCGGCCTTCGCGATCCGCTCATCATCGAGAACGGTGGCGGCCTGTTGCTGTCCGCCGATTCGGCGGTGGAGCTCTGGCCGGACGGCATCTCGACCGATGACGGCTGGCTGGTGGCGCTTGGCACGCCCGTCGCCGCGCTCCGCGATGCGCTCATGGCCATCGCCGATGAGTGCGGCGTCCGGGTCCGAGGCTTCTCGACCATGACCGACGACGAGATCGCGGCGCTGACCAGCCTGAGCCGCGACGCCATTGCACCCGCGCGCCAGCGCGAGTTCGACGAGCCGTTCGTGCTGACCGACGTACGCGAGCCGCTGGACATCGAGACCGAGCGGTATCACGAGGCGCTGAAGTGTGTTCAGCAAGCCGCCAAGGGACGAGGCCTTCGCGTCACGCACGGTGGGCGGCTTCTGCATCTGACGGGCGATGTCGACAAGGGGCGGGCCGCGGCCCTCGTGTTGCGCTGGTACGCGGAAACGGGGGCTGTCCCCGTTTCCGCCGCGCTGGGGGATTCACCGAACGATCTCTCCCTGCTGCAGCTCGTGGACCAGCCAATCATCATTCCACGCCAGAACGGCCGCCCGGATCCGGATCTCATGCGCGCGTTGCCGCATGCGACCGTCGCGCCGGCGCCCGGACCCGCGGGATGGAATCACGCCGTGCAGGCGTTGTTAGCAAAAGTCGGCGCCGCGAGCAGTCTGCGGTGAAAAGCGTCGCACGTACGCACACTAATATAGGGTTCGATGCTGCTCGCCGAGGTCGTGCAGACGTCCGCACGGGTTGCGGC
>JBOGIN010001084.1:0-2238 GCA_050742275.1 Vicinamibacteraceae bacterium | reverse complement strand
GTCCTCGGCGGAGCGGCTCCCGTCGAGCCATGGAAGCCACTGGCGTAAGTACGCTCGGTTGGCATCGACGACCGCGAAGAGCTCCGCCGCATGGTGCTCCTCGAGCAGCTCGATCGACGTCTCCTCGTCTACTGTCAAAGCGAACATGAGAGACCTCCGCCCCTGCGCGGCGCGCCGTCCAACGCAATCGTACCTGATGTGGTAACCTTGCGCCGCCGCCCGTCGACTTTGCTCAGGGCGCCCCGAGCGGAGTCGCGGGGCGACGCTCACTTGCGAGCCCAGGGCTGACACAATGCGTTGAGTCTCGAGCTCTCGCGAGTGCGAAGGAGAGGCGTCGGGAGCATTGAGATGGCCAGAGAAGGAGTCCGTAGTGTCGGTGCGGTCCGGCGTCTTGCGCGTGCCAGCGCCGCCATCCTGGACACTTCGCTCCCGCTGCCCGACCTGCTTCGCGTGACGGCTGATGCGACCCGCAGGGTCTTACGGGCCCACCACGCGCGTATCCAGCTCTCTGGCGATCCCACGACTCCTGGTGATGCCACCACCGCGGTCTCCCTCTCGAAGTCGTACGCTGTCGACGCGGCGAGCGAACCGTTCCTGGATCTCGCGGATGTCGCCCAGCTCTTCACCGGCGAGCGTGACATCCTGCGCTGGAACCAGCCGGGGCTCGCACAACGGCTCCCGGGGACCGCGCCAAGCGGCAAGCGTCTTGCTCGGAGCTTGCTCGCGGCACGGTTGACGGGCCGTGACGGCGAGGACATTGGCTGGCTCCAGGTGTCGGACAAGCAACGGGGTCAGTTCAGCAGCAGCGACGAAAGCATCCTGCGCCACATCAGCCGCGTCGCCGAGGCGGCGCTCGCTCTGGCGTGGTACCGCGAGGCGGTGCAGCGCGAGCAGTCCGCGCGTGAAGCTGCGGAGGCGGCCAGCCGACTGAAGGACGAGTTCCTGGCGGTGCTGTCGCACGAGTTGCGAACCCCGCTCAATGCCATCCTCGGGTGGGCCGGCTTGGTGCGCGAAGGGCGGGTGTCTGGTGCGGGCATCCTGCGCGCGCTGGAGGTCATCGAGCGAAACGCGCGGCTTCAGAAGCAGATCGTGCAGGACGTGCTCGAAACGTCGCACGCCGTCACCGGCAGGCTCCAGCTCGAGACACAGCCGGTCGATCTCGTGGCGGTCATCTCAGAAGCGGTGAATGCGCTCCGCCCCACCGCCGAGCGCAAGGAGGTACGCCTCATCGTGGATCTCGACAGCGCCGCGGGAGAGATGCTGGGCGATCCACCGCGACTGCAGCAGATTGTCTGGAATCTCCTCTCGAACGCTGTCAAATTCACACCAGCCGCAGGTCAGGTGTGCGTTCTCCTCACCCGTGTCGACGACCGCGCCCGGCTCACGGTGAGCGATACCGGTCCGGGCATCGCGCCGGAGCGCCTGCCTCACGTGTTCGAAGGATCGCTCCAGGCTCGCCGCTCCACCACTCGCAGGGACCGCGGCCTGGGAATCGGCCTTGCCATTGCCCGCCATTTGGCAGAAGCGCACGGTGGCAGCATCGCGGCGGCGAACCGATCGGATGGCCCAGGCGCGGTCTTCACGGTGGATCTTCCTCTCCATGCGCACCCGCCGCCGGCACACCCGGCCCTGCACGAGCCTCGAGCGGCACCCGCGCGCGTTATCGAAGCGCGGATTGTGATCGCCGACGAGGACACCGACGCCGCGGACTTCCTTCGACTGGTGCTCGAGCACGCGGGCGCCACGGTCGTCCGCGTGAGCTCCATTGCGGAGGTGCGCGCGATCCTGGGAGACGGCGCACACGACCTGCTTCTGGTCGACACGGCGCTTCTGGAGGAGGAGGCATCCGGTCTCATCCCGTCCTTGCGGGCGATGGGACCGGACGCCAACCGGACTCTCGGCGCCGTGGCCCTCACGGGAGCCCCATCGGCACGGCATCGCGAGGAGCTTCGCAACCAGGGATTCGATGACGCGCTGACCAAGCCTGTCGATCCCACGAAGGTCGCGGCACTTGTAGGTCGCGTGCTGGATGAGCGCTGCGGAATGCCCCAGACGTAGCTCCGCCTCTCCTTGATGCAATGCTGTTCGCTTAAGCGCCTTCGTCCGTAGCGCGCGGCCTTTAGGCCGCGCGTCGCGGGGTCTGAAGACCCCGCGCTACGTCCCAGGTGGGCAACGCCACCTTGAGTCGCGGGGCCCGAAGAGCCTGTGAATAAATTGCGTAGCGCGCGGCCTTTAGGC
>JBOGIN010001083.1:0-4102 GCA_050742275.1 Vicinamibacteraceae bacterium | reverse complement strand
GAGTCGCACGCGTGCGTCGTCCGTCAGCATCAGCGCAACCTTCGGGCGTCCCAGTGGCATGCTCGCCTCCTTGTAGACGAGTACGACGGGGCCGCGCTATTTATTTCACATTCTTCGCGGTCAGGACACTAGCTACGGAGTTGTTCCAACGCGCGGCAAGCGGCGGCCTGTTCCGCTTCTTTCTTGCTCCGCCCGTTCGCAGAGGCGAGCAACCGATCCTCCGACCACACCTCCACGAAGAATTCCTTCTCGTGATCCGGTCCGCGCGTCGCGACCACGCGGTACGCCGGCAGCGGGTGACGCTGGTCTTGCAGCCATTCCTGGAGCGCCGACTTGTAGTCGCCCGTCATTGCCGTCAGCAGACCTGGCTGTTTCACCTCGTCGAGCAGGTCGTGGAACTCGCGGACGATGAAGCGGCGCGCAGCATCGAGGCCGCCATCGAGATAGATCCCCGCAATGATGGCTTCACACGTATCCGCGATGAGCGCCTGCTTGTGCCGCCCGCCACTCTTCTCCTCGCCGCGCCCGAGCAACAGGTACTGCCCGAGCCCGAGACGCTCACCCACCTGGACGAGCGCGGCCGTCGAGACGACCGACGCCTTGATCTTCGACTTCTGCCCCTCGTCCGCCTCCGGGAAGTCTCGGAAGATGACGTCTGCCATCACGAAGCCGAGCACCGCGTCGCCGAGGAACTCCAGTGACTCGTTGTCCACCACGCCGCCCGTCACATCTTCGTGGGCGCGCGACCGGTGCGTGAGCGCGTGCTCGAGGAGGCCGCGGTCGCGGAACCGGTAGCCCAGCCGGTGCTCCAGCAGCACGAGCCCGTCACCGAACGGCACGACATTGAATCGATCCTCGGCGCTATCCTGGTACGCCTCGATGAGTCGCTGCGCTTCGGCGGCGTCCTGCTCCGCCACCTCGAGACGAATGTCCCCGAGCCCACTGGCGGGCAGCGGCATCACGACGCGCAGCGCTTCGGCCACCCGGCGCACGGCAATGCCATGGGTCTCGAGCAAGCCGGCCACCAGGCTGGCTTCAACGTCGGACGCGGTCCGGAAGACGACCACCATTTCCTCTGAAAGGTCTCACGGCAGGGCACTTTCCAGCAATGGTAAGGAGATCAGCTCCGACAGAGGCCACTGAATCCCGGGCGAGCGCCACGACGCGGGTCCAGCCTCCACAGAGATTTCACACATACTATTACTCCTGAGTGGTATGCTTCGTCTTCATCGACCTGAGGTAGACGGCGACCGGGGGAGGCTGCGTCATGGGAGGAACAGCGCGGAGGGTTGGCAGTGCTGTACTCGTCACCCTGCTCGGCCCGGCTCTCGAGATAGCCGCGGCGCAGGGTGGCACGCCGGCCCAGAAGCCGAAGGTGGCGAAGGCGGTCGCGCACGATACGTCCCGCCCGCTGCGAGAAATGGTCGGCCCCTCGACGAGTGCGCAGGAAGCCGATCAGGCGCGAGAGCTCCCGCCTCGCGACAATCCGAGCGTGCGCGAGCGATACGAGCAAGAGAATCGCGTGCTCTCGATGACCCCGGATCCACTTCGCCAGATCGTGACGGGGCAGGCGCGAGCACCCGACCCGACGCTCAACGTCGAGGGTCCCGCAGGCGATGACAACTTCATCCATCACCAAGCCCCGCCTCCGGATGCCAATGGCGACGTCGGACCCAATCATTGGATCTCGATGGTCAACGTCCTCACGAGCATCTACAACAAGGACGGCTCCATCGTGCTCGGGCCGTTCCCAAACCGCACGTTCTGGAAAGACTTCGACGACCGTTGCCACTACAATCAACGCGCCCCGATTGTCCTCCATGACCAGCTCGCTGACCGCTGGCTGGTATCGCAACCCGGCTCCTCTGGGGTGGAATGCGTCGCGGTGTCGACCGGTCCCGATCCAACGGGCACGTTCCATCGCTATGCCTTCCAGTTCACTGACGGCTTCAGCGATTTTCCGCAGCTCGGACTCTGGCCCGACGGGTACTATCTCTCGTCCAACGGGCTCCCCCGGGACGACGTGGGCGCGCGACCTACATCCAACACCCTCTGTGCCTTCGAGCGCGACGCGATGCTGGAGGGCAACGACGCGCAGATCGTCTGCTTTCAGATCGCGCCACTCCCCAACGGTGACGAGTTCTGGCTTCCGCAGCCGGCACACCTCGAGGGCATGACCCTGCCGCCAACCGGCGCGCCACACCCGTTCATCATGGCGTACGACGATGAGGTGTGGGGTGGCAACCCGGACGCGACGCAGGATTTCTACAAAGTCTGGCATTTCTCCGTCGACTGGAACGACACAGCCAACTCGACGCTCACGGGCCCCATCGACGTGCCGACCGCCGAGTTCAATTCCAATCAGTGCGGTGTCTTCGGGTCGCGCAAGTGTGTGCCGCAGCCAGACACGGACGAGATGATCGACTCGCTCGCCCTGTACAACTCGTATCGCGCCGTCTATCGCAACTTCGGCGCTGCCCACGCCGACGGAGCGCATGACAGCCTGTGGATCAATCACACCGTCAACGTCGACGGCAGCGGTCCTCCGGGCCTCGCCGGCATTCGATGGGCCGAGGTCCGCAACCCGCTGGGCAACCCCACCGAGCACCAAGCTGGCACGTGGTCTCCGCCTGACGGCGATCATCGCTTCGTCGGCTCGCTCTCGGTGGACGACAGCGGCAACATGCTGCTCGCGTATAGCGTTTCGAGCGAGGACACGTTTCCCTCGATCCGCTACGCGGGTCGTCTTGCCAGGGACCCGTTGGGCCAGCTACCGCAGGAGGAAAACGAGCTCTGGGCCGGTACGGGATCGCAGGAGTACTTTTACGAATGGGGCCGGTTTTCGACGGTGAGCCTCGACGAATCGGACGGCTGTTCTTTCTGGATCACGAACGAATACTACGAGGACGCAGGCGAGGGCTGGAAGACGCGCGTGGGCGCCACGCGATTCGCAACCTGCGACGCCGCCGAAGCCGGCACCATCGCCGGAACGCTCACCACACGCGATACCGGTGACCGCCTCGCGGGGGTCACGATCCGCGCTGAACGCGGTAACGGCGACATCTTTGAAACGAAGACAGACGAGGCTGGCGCGTACGCGATCCTCGTGCCAAAGGGCACCTACCGTGTGACTGCTTGGAAATTCGGCTTCATCGCCGAGACCGTGACTGGTATCAAGGTCGCGAATGAGACCGCCACCACGGTGGACTTCCGCATGAGGAGGCCGAGGAAGGTCGACGTCGATGGGTTCGTGACGGACGGCTCTGGAGCAGGTTGGCCGATCTACGCCACGGTCGTCATCACCACGCAAGGCGCCGACCCGCTGGTGCTCCACACGAATACAAAGAACGGCTACTACCTGATCGAAGACCTCCCAGCGAATGTGGCGTATACATTCACCGTGACCGCTATCACGCCGGCGGGCTACGTGCCCGAGGAGCGGAAGGTCACTACCGGTGCGCGTGACCGTCAGGAGAACTTTGCGTTGCTCGTAGACGACACCTGCACGACACCGGGCTATGCACTTGGCGACGCCCTGGTCGTCGAAGACTTCGAAGGCACCTTCCCACCAGACGGGTGGCGCGTCACCAAAAGCGAGGACGAGTGCCACGGCGAGCTCGGCACGCCAGGGTGGAACACGGAGAATCTCATCGGCCGCGGGAATCTCACCGGTGGCAGCGGGCTGTTCGTCATTGCCGATGCTGAGGCCTGCGACGATTTGATGGACACCAATCTGGTAACGCCGGAGCTGGACCTTTCGAGCCTCGGTGAGAACGACGTCATCCGCATCTCCTGGAACCAGGACCTCCTTAATACCATCGACATCAACGATGCACGAGTGCAAGCCTGGGACGGCGCCGAGTGGGTAACGGTGGCTGACTTTCCGCGCAACGATCGTGGGCCGGTACGGCGGCATGTCATCACCACCGTCGGCGCCGGGCTCACGAATGCGAAGTTCCGCTGGCACTACGGCACGTTCGGCCTGCCTCGGTGGTGGCAGGTCGATAACGTGGAGCTTCGAGCCGGGTCATGTCAATTCTCCGGCAGCGGCGGCATCATTTTCGGGAATGTCTATGACGCCAACACCGGCGATGGCATCAAC
>JBOGIN010001082.1:0-9891 GCA_050742275.1 Vicinamibacteraceae bacterium | reverse complement strand
GCGGGAGTCAGCGAACGTTCGGCAGCTTCGTTCGCACGTTCACCGACGAGTACCACCCGAGCGTCTACGGCGTGGCAGGCTTTCACGATGATTCCATTTCGACCGGGAAGGCCTGGAAGCGCGATCTCACGCTTCGGCACACCTACGTGCTGCGCCCCTCCTTTCTCCTGGAAACGTCCCTCGCCGTGAACAACATCAAGTTCACGCAAAGCGACGACGCCGTGACGCTGGGCCTCGGCTGGCCGGAGCGGTTGGGCCTCGACGGACTTGCCGATCCGAACTTCTTCCCCGACACGAACATCTCGGGCTACAGCAATGCCGGCGGCGGCAGCCAGGCGGACTTCGTCATGGCGCCCTTTGGAGCGACGAATGTCGCCCAACGGCTCTCATACCTGCGAGGAAACCACAACCTGAAGGCTGGGTTCGAGTTCACCAACTCGTATCAACACCAGAACAGGCGCAACTCGGTGCTCGACTTCGGGCCAGAGCCAACGATGGTACCGGGGATTCCGGCGGGCACCGGGAATGCCGCGGCGGCGGTGCTGCTCGGGTGGCCGATGAGCGCGTCGCTGGACGAGGTGTTCTGGAAGCGAAACATGAACTGGCTCGCTTCGTACGTCGAGGATACGTGGAAGGCGCGCGATGATCTCACTGTGAATCTGGGGCTGCGGGTGGAGACCTCGTTTCCGGCGTACGTGCGCAACAGAGAGACGGACGAGCTGATTCTCAGCAGCTTCGATCCGGATCGCATCAACCCCGTATCCGGCACACCTGGGGCGCTGACCTTTGCGGGCCAGAGCCATCCGGACGGAGCGTTCGAGCCGCAGACCATCTGGGGGCCGCGGCTCGGCTTCGCGTGGCAACCGTGGGGCGCCGGCAGCGGAACGGTCGTCCGAGGCGGCGGGGGCGTGTTCGCCGGCAACGTGACCGGTGGGGGCACGTACACCTTTCTCACCGGCTGCACGTGCGCGCGACAGGGTGCCTTTGTCTCGCCGGACGGCGGGATCACGCCGCCGTTCGTCTTGAGCGACGGCGTTCCACCCGCTGTCACGGGGACCGTCAACCCCGTGACGGGGCGCGTGGAGCCGCCCGGTCCCGGCTTCGGGGCGGTCGAAGTGGGAGAGAGTCCGGGCCTCGCCGTGTCCTTCTCCGACTATGAGGCGTATCGACAGTGGTACTCGGTGCAGTGGAATCTGACGCTGGAGCGCCAGCTTCCTTGGAGCAGCGTTCTGACGGCCTCATATCTGGCCAATCTCGCGGAGCGCTACCCGAGCTACCGCTCCCTGAATCAGATTCACCCGTCGCAGTTCGGACCGGGAAACGCCCAGATCCGCCGACCATTCCCGCAGTACACCGACGTGACGAACGCGATGGACTCCGTGTTCGGCTCGCGCTACCACGCCGCACAGCTCACGTTCACGCGGCGATACGCGGACGGAGTGAGCTTCACGGCCGACTACGTGTTCAACAAGCACCTGAGCAACGCCGACCTGTGGAACGCCTATGACGTGAGCGTGTGGAAGATCGAGGAGCCGCGGCACCGGCTGGTGATCTACGGTGTATACGACCTGCCCTGGGGGCATGGGCGTCGGTGGCCGACCTCTGGCTGGCTGGCCAGCGTCCTCGGCGGCTGGGTCCTGGCGCCCAACCTGACGCTCCAGTCCGGAAGCTATCTCGACGTCCCGTACTTCGCGGACACCACGAACGGCTTCCTACAGGGCAACCAAGGGGTCAACCTCGTCGGAGAGCCGAACCTGCCACGCGACGAGCGCTCGATGGATCGGTGGTTCAACACGGAGGCGTTCGCAGAGCCCGCGCCGTTTACCTTGGGCAATGCCGGGCGCCGCCTCGTCATTGGCCCGGGCGCGATTGGCTTCGACCTGGCGCTGTCGAAAGAGCTGCGGTTCGGCGGACGGATCAGGTCGCGGATCAGCGTGGAGCTGCAGAACGCGCTCAATCATCCGAATCTGTTGAATCCCGGCACAACGTTCGGCTCCCCCTCGTTCGGCGTGATCTCCGGAAAGAGCGGCAACCGCCGGGTGCAGATCGGGATCCGAGTGCTGTTCTGAATCGGACGTGGTCGAGCGGACCAGTTCGTCTCCGATCAGCCGCGATCCTGAGACCGGGGCCCCGCACGGCCATCGTCCGCCCAGAAGGCAACGTGCGCATAGGACACGATACTCGATGACCCGCCGACAGGTTCGCGGGACCGGAGGAACGCATGAAGCATGGCATCATCACACGTCGCCATTTCCTGGGTGCCGGGGCGGCCACGACCGCGCTGGGTGTCGCCGGCGTCCGAGCGGCCGCGCCGCAGAAGCAGGACGCGCCCGGGGCGCCGGCGAGCTTCCAAGCGGCCGAAAAGGTGGTGCAGCAGTACTTCCCGGAGGCCCGCAGCCCGGTCGGCCATCCGATCGTGCGCAGGCCGGCGGATAGCGAGCCCATCCCGCTGATCCGCGACACGCCCCTGGAGGCGACGCCCGCCCCGACGCACGGCGCGTACGCCGAGGCCATGATCCCGGATACGTGCGACCTGGAGGAGCGCGCGCGGCTGTTCGTCGAGAAGTATCTCGTCCGGACCACCGTGGCGGACCTGCACTACGAGCCGTTCGACTGGGGCTTCTTCGATCAGGTTCCGGCACGGCTCACGCTCGGCTGGGGCGACTACGTGTGCGCGTGGCCGAAGTTTCGTGAGTCGCTCCCACTGCTGCGGCTCATGATCGGCGGCGGAGAGAGCGCCGAGATCGATCGTGCCTGGCACGATCATCTGATGCGATCGATCGGGCCGGACGGGCTGTTCTACATCCCGGCTGCCGGACGGCCCTGGGACACGTTCAAGGCGTATCCCTGGCTGGAGAAGTGGCTGGCGAGCTATCCCGGCGTCCGCCACTACACGTACCTGCCGACGGTGAATGGTCGGCTGCTCGGCGCCGTCACCGCCCAGTACCGGTTGACCGGCGACGCGCGATGGAGCGCGATCGCGCGCGGCATCGTCGATCGGATGAACGATTTGGCGATCAGGTCCGGTACGTTGACGAGCTTTCCGCGGTTCCTGTTCACACCCGGGGAAAAGCCCTCCCGGGACGAGGTCCGCCGCGCAACGGCGAGGATGATGCAGCAGAGCGGCCAGGAGACCGAGCGCAACATCGCGCTCTGGCACACCTGGATCGTCACCGGCCTGTCGCAGTACTACGCCGCGTCCGGTTACGAGCCTGCCCGAGACCTGGCCTATGGCCTGGTGAACTACATGCGCGCGGCGCGGTACGTCGAGGAGTGGAAGAGCCACTTCCACTGCATCACGCTGGCCATTCAGGCCATGCTGGAGCTCGCGCAGGCCACAAACGATACGGAGCTGGCGGAGTACGCGCACAGGGCGTATCTGGTGGCGCGGTCGGGGAGTCGATCGATCGCGCTGCCGGAGATCGGCTACTTCGTCAACGGGACCGGCAGGGATCCGATGGAGGGCTGCTCGATCGGCGACATGACGACAATCGCGGTGAAGCTGGCACAGCTCGGCTTGCAGGACTGGGAAGATGCCGACCGATACATCCGGAACGCCCTCGTCGAGAGCCAGCGCACTCACGCCGATCAGGTGCGGGACTACTGGCGAGACCTCCTGAGGGCCGGGAAGGCCTCGCCGGAGCAGGTCGCCTACTCCCACCTGGTCGAGCAGCTTCCCGAGCGCCTCGTCGGCTCCTGGTCCTTGCACTTCCTGCCGAACGAGCTGTTCGGCAGCCCACACTACGTGACCTGCTGCTCCGGTAACTGCTCGCGCGCCCTGTACTACGCGTGGGAGAGCATCCTCTCGCACGACGCCGAGTCGGGCGCGCTGACGATCAACCTGCTGTTGAACCGGACCTCTGCGTGGGCCGACGTCCAGAGCTACATCCCGTACACGGGCCGTGTCGATGTCCGGGTGAAGAAGCCGTGCAAGGAACTGAAGGTCCGCATGTCGGACTGGATCGAGAAGGGCCGGGTCGGCTGCGCGGTGGACGGCCGGCCGAGCCCGTTCGGCTGGGAGGGGCGCCATGCCGTCCTCGGCCCGGTCGCTCCCGGCGCCGTCGTGTCGTTCGAGTTCCCGATTCACGAGCGGCGCGCGCGGCTGGAGAGCTTCGGCCACGAGTACGAGGCCACGTTCCGCGGGAACGACTGCGTCGAGCTGTCGCCGGGCGGCGAGCACGTGCCGTTGTTCCAGCGGGCGTACTACCGCACGGGTAGGCCGCGGTTCATCAAGGCTCGCCGATTCGCGAGCGACCGCGTCCTGCGCTGGTAACCCGGCCGCGGGACCGTGCGAATGAGCCTGCGACCGACGTGCTCTCCGAGCCGGACGGCTTCCGGCGCGAGCGAGGGCCCCGGGCACCGCCGGCGACGGGAGCAGACACGCAGAGCCGTCGTCGTGTGGCAGCAGCGCCCATAGGTCGACCAAAGATCCAAAGGAGGACGCCGTGGGAACAACGCGGATCAACAGACGGGATTTTCTCAAGTCGGGGAGCGCAGGCGTGCTGGTCGGCGGCATGGCCGCGGGAGGAGAAAGCCGCACGATGCTGCCGGCACGCCAAGCGCGTGCGCGGAGCGGAATCGACTACATCCGGCAGGACATACCGGCGTTCACGATCCCGCCTCATAGGGGCGAGCGGTACGACGACGTCGTTCCCGATACGTTGGATCTCGCCGAGAGGGCGAGGCTGGCCATACATGGGATGACCAGCTCGACCGACCCGGCGATCGACTACGAACAGTACTTCCTGGCAGTCTTCTACCGGAACCCACCCGTCCTGAGGCACGAGGCAAGCGATCCGTACGTCCAGCCCAAGTTCTTCGAGGCGCTGCCGCTCCTGAGAACCGTCACGGGAAGCACGTTGAACGACCACGTGGATCCCGTGTGGGTCCGCATGCTCTTGAAGTCCATCGGTCCCGACGGCGGCTACTACATCGCCACCGGAGGGCGCCCATGGTTTCAACTGGGCATCTCGGCATGGACGCCGAATGTCTGCTTGGAGGACGGGAGGATCGTTAGCTCCAAGGACGCGCCGCTGAGTCAGATCACCAATCCCACCGTCTCCGGTCGCATCATCTCGACGATGACCCTGCTCCACGAGCGTGATCGGGACCCGATGTGGAGACGGGCCGCCGAGCAGATGATCCGGAAGTGGGCGGACCTCGCCGTGCACCGAGACGACTTCAGCTATTACCCCGTGGCGATCTTCGTGCCCGGCTCCAAGGTCGGCTCCGATGTCCAGCCGCCCACGGGCCTTCTCGCCGCGGAGAGCGGGTACCGGCTCATTCAAGGGCTCGCCCACTACTACCGCGCGGCGGGGTACGAGCCCGCGCGCGACCTGGCGGGCAGGCTCTCCAACTACGTGCGCCATCACGCGAAGTTCTTCGATGCGAACGGCCGGTTCATCGATCGCGATCATCCGGAGCCGAGGGGACACTTCCATGGCCACACGCTGGCGCTGCTGTCGATGCTCGAGTATGCGGTAGTGGCTCAGGACAAGGATCTGATCGACTTCGTGCGACGCAGCTACGAGTGGGCACGGGACGACGCCTTCGGCAATCCTCTGATCGGCTGGTTCCCGGAATCGGTCAGGCGCGACTTCCCGGTGAGCGAGCTCTGTTGTGAGGCGGACATGGTCGCGCTCGCCGTGAAGCTGTCGGAGGCAGGCGCCGGCGACTACTGGGACGATGCCGACCGCTACCTGCGGAACAACTTCGCCGAGGGCCAGTTGACGAGGGTGGACTGGGTGTACCGCGTGGCGAGGAGCCTTCCGCGAACGACCGTCGCTCCGAACGAGACGGCAGACCGGCCTGCCGAGCGCAGCCTCGGTGCGTTCTCCGGATACACCACGGGCTGCGACTACGGCATCACGTCGGGCGCGCCTACCGGGGTCGCTCAGTGCTGCACGGGCAACGCGGCGCGCGCCATCTACTATGCCTGGCAGGCTATCTTGGAGAAGCGCGCCGACGAGTTCCGGGTGAACCTGCTCCTCAACCGCGCGTCGAAATGGGCGGACATCCACAGTTACCTTCCCTACGAAGGCCGGGTGGACGTCAAGGTGAAGGCGGCGCTGCCCAAGCTGACAATACGGGTGCCCGCGTGGGTAGAGAGCCGCAGTGAAGCCGTAGAGTGCCGTATCAACGGGAGCCGGCGGCGGCTTGGCTGGCAGGGGCGCTACGTGGATGTCGGCGCCGTCGATGCCGGCGACGAGGTGGCATTGACCTTCCCGATCGCAGAGCGAGAGGTCAGGGAGCGGATCGGGGGAGTGGATTACACGTTGATCCTCAAAGGGAGCAGCGTCGTCTTCATCGACCCAACTGGCGAGTATCACCGGCTGTACCAACGTGATCATTACCGCGCGAGCCAGGTGCGTTGGCGACGGGCCAGCAGGTTCGTGCCGGACGACGAGACGTACTGGTAGACGCAAACACGGACGACATCGAGCAGCACGCTCGAATCCGGCGCAGGCCGTTGTACAGGTGCGCGCGAGCAACGGCGTCGCGCGATCGATCTCCATGTCGGGAACCGCGCGCTGCTTGCAACTCCCGGGAGAGCTACATCGCTGCACGTTTGCCCTTGACAGGGTCAGCCGGACCACGTACGCTGTCTGTCGACAGTATGCAGAGTATGATGGCGGCGCTGCGCGGGGCGACGCCCGGCGGGACTGGCACCTCCTGGCGTGCGGCCTGGCCGGCGAGCGCGTTCAGGCGCGGGCTGGTCCAGCCACGGCCATCTCACCCGGCGGTGTCCAGGAACGTGCGGCATGTTTCGAGTGTGGTGTGAGCGGCGCCTGCCAGGCGAGTTCCGCGAGATGCTTCGCGGCAAGGCGGAGTACGTCGGGAGCGCCGAGGACTCGCCGGGCGGTGTCGTGCAGGGGCCGCGCACGGCCGACGCCGTCGTCGCGTCCTCCCACATCCGTTACGACGGCGGGCTGATGGATCGCCTCCCCACGCTGCAGGTGATCTCCCGGACCGGCGTTGGGATCGACAACGTGGCGATATCGGAAGCCTCACGACGCGGCATCATCGTGTGCAACGTCCCCGATGGGCCGACGGTATCGACGGCCGAGCACACGATCACGCTCATCTTGGCGGTTGCGAAAGAGCTCAGGCGATCGCAGGGCGGACTGGAGCGGGGAGAGCGCACCGATTACTTCGGTGACTCCCGCAGCATCGAGCTGCGGCACCTGCTCCTCGGCGTGGTCGGCCTCGGGCGCATCGGCCGGGAGGTCGCGGAGCTGGCGCTGGGGTTGCGGATGCGCGTTCTGGCGTACGACGCGTCGGCGACCATCACCGCTCCGCTTGGTGTGGATATGGCGCGGCATCTGGGCGAGCTGCTGGAAAGCGTCGATGTGGTCACCCTTCATGTACCGCTCTCGAATCGCACGCGCGGCCTGATCGGTCGAGACGAGCTCGGTCGCATGAAGAAGGGCTCGATCCTGATCAACACCGCGCGCGGCGGCCTCGTGGACGAGGAGGCGCTTCTCGAGGCGCTCCATCGCGGGCATCTGCACGGTGCCGGACTCGATACCCTCGACCGCGAGCCTCCGCCGCCCGATCACGCGCTCCTTGCCCTCAGCAACGTGGTGATTACACCGCACGTCGCCGCAGCCACCGTCACCGGGAAGCAACGGCTCTGGCGCACCGCCTTGGAGCAAGCGCTGATGGTCCTGGAGGGCAAGCCGCCGTGGCACATGGTCAATCCGGAGATCTGGGAGCGGCGACGGGGCCTGATCGCGACGGAGAGAGCAGAGTGAGCCGTTCGATGGACATGTACCTGGGCGGGCGATGGGTCTCGTCGCCGAAAAAGTCGGCCGTCGTCAACCCGAACACCGGAGAGACGATTGCCGAGGTCCCCATCGCGGCAGCGGATCAGATCGAGGCAGCGCTCGCGGCCGCCGTACAAGGCGCCGCCGACATGGCGCGACTGCCAGTCTATCGCCGTGTCGAGATACTCGAGAAGGCTGCTGCGGGCATCGCTGCTCACACCCAGGAGCTGGCCCGCACGATCACCGCCGAGGAAGGCAAGCCCCTGAGAGAGTCGCTCGCAGAGGTTGCCAGGGGGCCCGACCTGCTGAAGCTGTGTGCCTTCGAAGGGGCACAGCTCCGGGGAGAGACATTGCCGCTGGACGCACAGCGCGGCGTGACCGGCAAGCTCGGTCTCACGCTTCGGGTACCGTGTGGCGTCGTACTGGCGATCACGCCGTTCAACTATCCGCTGCTCCTCGTGCTTCACAAGATCGGTCCGGCGCTCGCGGCGGGCAACGCTGTCATTCTGAAGCCGGCGGAGCAGACGCCGCTGACCGCTCTGCAACTGGTGAAGATCTTCCTGGACGCAGGACTGCCTCCCAATGCCCTGCAGTGCGTGACCGGCCCCGGCGAGGTCGTCGGTCTACCGCTCACGGCCGACCCGCGCGTGCGCAAGATCAGCTTGACGGGAAGCACGGCCGCCGGCGAGGCGATCACGAAGAGCGCCGGCGTCAAGCGGCTTTCACTGGAGCTGGGGTCGAACGCGGCCGTCGTTGCGCTGGCCGATGCCGACCCGAGCGAGGTGGCGGCCGCCGTGAAGGTCGCCGGTTACGTGAATGCCGGTCAGGTCTGTATCTCGGCCCAGCGCGTCCTGGTGCACGAGCGTGCCTATGCGGACTTCCTTGATGCGCTCAAGAAGGAGGTCGAAGAGATCAGGGTCGGAGATCCTCTGGCAGAGAGCACGCAGTTGAGCGCCATGGTGTCGGAGACCGCGGCGAAGCGTGTCGAAGGGTGGATGCGCGAGGCCGTGCAGCAGGGAGCGCGCCTGGTCACCGGTGGTGCGCGAGAGCGCGCCTTGCTCGCTCCCACGGTGATCGCCGACGTTCGGCCCCACATGCGCGTGTTTCGCCAGGAGCTCTTTGGCCCGGCGGTCGCCGTGACGCGGGTGGCGACGGTGGACGAGGCGATCCGGCTCGTCAACGACAGTGAGTACGGCTTGGCCGCCGGCATCTTCACGCGTGACATGCAGCATGCCCTACGCTTCGCCTCCAAGGTGGAGGCAGGCAACATCATGGTGAACAGTACGCCGCTCTGGCGGGCGGATCTCATGCCTTATGGCGGGCTGAAGCGGAGCGGCTTCGGGAAGGAAGGGCCGCGCTACGCGTTGGAGGAGATGACCGAGCTCAAGACGATCGTCTTCCACGGGCTCGAGAGCTAGCACGGGAGCCGGTGGCGAGCCGTTCTACAGGGAGGAACCGATGGTTATGCCCGTATCACATGCGGAACCGGTCGAGCGTGAAAAAGGCGAGGCATCGTCGAACACTGTCCGGCTGACCGCGGCGCAGGCCCTGATCCGGTTTCTGCAATCCCAGTACACGGAACGGGACGGACGACGACAACGGCTCATTCCGGCGGTCTTCGGTATCTTCGGACACGGCAACGTCGCCGGGCTGGGACAGGCCATCGAGGAATGTGGAGGTCAGCTTCCATACTACCAGCCCCGCAACGAGCAGGCCATGGTGCACACGGCCGCGGGCTTCGCGAAGGCCAGCCGGCGGCTGGCCACCCTGGCGTGCGCTGCCTCCATCGGCCCGGGCTCGACCAACATGGTCACGGGCGCCGCTCTGGCGACGGTCAACCGCCTGCCCGTCCTCCTCCTGCCGGCTGACTATTACGCCGGCCGTCACCAGGGACCGGTCCTGCAGCAGATTGAGCATCCGGTGTCGCGAGACGTGAGCGTGAACGACTGCCTGCGTCCGGTCAGCCGGTTCTTCGACCGCATCACCCGGCCAGAAGAGCTGCTGTTCGCGCTTCCCGAGGCCATGCGGATCCTCACCGACCCCGCGGAGACCGGTGCGGTCACCGTCTCGCTGCCGCAGGACGTTCAGGCACACGCATACTCCTTTCCTTCGAGCTTCTTCGATG
>JBOGIN010001081.1:0-4920 GCA_050742275.1 Vicinamibacteraceae bacterium | reverse complement strand
TATAGAAAGGCCTCGTCCCGGTCGGGGCGGCTGCATGTGTCGGGCCCTGGCCAAGCACGGTGACACGGCACGGTTCACGCCGGCGGCTGTCGGCGATGCCGAAACCGTGTCCGGCGCGTTCGTGTGGGCTCCGGCCGAGGCAGACAACGGCAGGGTCGCCCCGTTCGCTTGGCCAGTATCGAAACCGACGAGCTCGTGCGCCGCGCTTTGTAGGATGGGGACCATCACGGCGTCGACGTAACCGAACTGTCTGGTGACTAGCACCCTCATGTACGTTCCTTGGATGAAAGAGGCAGGGCAGGCATCAGGTGTCCAACGCGACCGGGGGTCAGCTGGCACCTGACGCCCCAGGGCGACTGACCCTGGCGCCTGACCTCCTCGTTACGCAAGCAAAGTGCCAAATGGCAGTACTCAACCTCGTCGGTCACGTAAGTGTTTGTGGGAGAGGCTGACGATGCTCGGACAGCACAGATGTGTCTGTTGATTGTCTTCCTGCATACGAACTTTTGTCATCGGCGACATGCCAATTTCGCGAGGGGACCGGATGGATGAGTCGGTCGTAAGTGGTGTGCGGGACGCTATCCATCGCGGGGGAAAGTGGCGCCCCGGGGGCGCCGGAGCTGGCATGCCGCATGCTATCCTCATTCGTCGGTGCTTCTTTGGCTGAGTACTCTCGGGCTTGGGACTTTAGGTCGAGATGGCAGCACTAATCGCACACGGGAGATTGCCGATGAGTACGCAGCGCCTGACCTCCGCATCCGCGTCGTGAGCAACGCGACGTTCGTGCCCGTCATTGCCAACCACAACCTCGCTGCCCGTCAGATGTCTCCAGAGTCCTACGCCGATGCAGGTCGAGGGTCTTGCGGAAGAGCTTCGTCACGCCGGATCCCAGGTGGGGTCGGATCGGCGAGGCTCGGCCGTCCCACCCGCAGAACGGAAGATTTGAATTCGTGGCCGCCTCTGCAAGCGCGACGACCACCCCGGACGACGCGAAGCCGGCTCGGAGCGGCGCCGTGAGGATCGCGCTCGTCGACCCCCTCGGCGACTTTGGGATCGGTGCGTATACCTACGAGCTGGCCGAGGGGCTTGCCGGCAACGGTGTGTCCGTCGACGTCTACTGCAGCACCGGTGCAATGCTGGCTCCCCTGGCCCTGCCTCGACGGCACAGGGTGTTTCCGGTGTTGGGCACCCCGTTGATAAAACAGACACGGACGCTTCGCGAAGGGATGAACGGCCGCATCAGCGCGTCGGAGGCCACGCTCGAACGGGCGCCCAACCCGTCGCTGCAGCCGCCGAGGCTTCCCCGGACTCGAGCCGGCATCAAACGTCTTGCGCTTCCGGTGGAGTTGGCGCTCCTCTTCAAGCTACGAGGCTACGATGCCGTGTGGACACAATGGCCTACAATTTTTAGCCGTGACGCGCGATTCTGGCGAATCTGCAGAGCCCTGGCGATCCCGACGATACACACCGTGCACAACGTGCTTCCCCATGAGGGCGATACGGATCCCGCGGTGATGAGGCGGTACCGGGACGTTTATCGTCACGCGACGGCGCTGATCGTGCACTCGGAAGCAGCGCGCCACGATTTGGTGCGTTTCACACCGCCGTCGGCGGACAAGACGGTGGTGTCGAAGCATGGGCTCTATACGATGTACCCGCCGGCCGCGCGATCGCGAGAGGCAACGCGACAGCGGCTCGAGATTCCGGCGAACCGGCCGGTGGCAATCAGTTACGGCCTTATACGGCCCTATAAATGCGTCGAGAACGTGCTCGAAGCGATGCGTCGCCCCGGCTGTGAAGAGGTGATATTGATTATTTGCGGCCGAGAAGCGGGCTATCCAGAGCCCAACCCGCCAGACAGCGATCCGCTCTGGAGAATGCGGGCACTTGTGCGTCAGCTGGGTGTCGAGGATCGAGTCCGCTTCGTGCCCGGTGTGCTCTCCCTTCAACAGACCTCGGATCTGATGGCGGCAAGCGACATCGTAACAGTACCGTATAGGAAGGCCTACGGAAGCGGCGTGCTCTTGCTTGCCCTGACGTTCGGAAAATACGTGATCGCCACGCCGACCGGAGGAGCACCTGAGTATTTGGCTGCTTATCCTTTCGCAACGGTGATTGATAGTCCCGACCCCGATGAGATCGCGGTTGGCTTGCGTGCAGCCGCAAGTGCCGTACGAAAGCCCCCTCAGCCGCGGCGGGACATTTCACAACTATCCTGGTCCGCTATCGCAGAGCAAACGTTGGTCAGCTTAGAGAGACTCATTCCAAAGCTTCACATGTGTTGATGCGGCGGAGCGGCTCGCTGGTGAAGGTTGTACGCGACACGACAGCGACGGACCGCGCGAACAAGGGTTCATAAGCAGGTGTTCAGGCTGGGATTGTCGAAATAGAGAAGCGATATTTGCCCGATTGTTCCAACGGAATCTCACTCACAAGTTCGATGTCAACAGTCATCGCGTCGCCCAGGAAGCTTCGAATGCGTGCGGTGAGCTGTCTCACAGTCTCACTCGACCAGTCGGGCCCCTGCGCGAGCCGTACGAGCACGCCATCCGGTCGCTGCTGCACGAACTGGATCTGACGAATGCCGGGGATATTGGTAATGACGTATGTCGCTATGGCGATGCCAGAGACCTTTTGGCCGGAGATTGCAGTCAAGAAGTCCGTGCTCCGCCCACCTGACAGCTCGAGGACCGGAAGGCCACGTCCGCAACTGCAAGGTGGCATGAGTCGACCGACGTCCATCGTCCGGTAGCGTATCATCGGCATGGCATAGTTCTTGAGATCCGTGATCAAGATCTCACCCTCACCGTCTGTTGAGGCCGGGCGTCCAGGCACGACCTCGACGAGCAGGTTCTCGGCGTTGATATGCATGCCTTGATGAGAGCTGCACTCGGAAGCAATGACCGCAAACTCCCTAGATCCATAACGATTGTAGACCTGGCACCCGAAGGTCGACTCGATGAGTGCCCGGTTTTCCGACGTCAATAGCTCGGCCGAGCAGATAATCGCTCGCGGCTGGATGGGCGCCTCGCCGACCTCGCGCACGAAGCGCGCGAAGAGCGCCATTGTATTCGCGTAGGCGAGTATGAACTGTGGGCGGTGGCGGCGGAGATCATGACAGAACTGGTGCATCCGGTCTTCGTCGATGGCCGACGCATCGAGCATGATGCGGCGATCGATGAACCTGGTCCGCATCCGCCCCTTGAGGGACTTCCCAACGAGGTCTCGTCGTGCCCCCCACAGCACCGCCATCGCATCGCCGATGTTCCAACCCGTCCAGCGATCGTGCCGCAGCATGGCGCCAACCCGGCTATCAAAACGGTCCTTGTCGTAGTAGAAGACGAGGGGGAAGCCTGTGGAGCCGCCGGTCATGTCCCTGATCAAGGAATCGCGGGACACCGTGTCGGCGATGAGCTCGTCGAGAGACTCCTGGATCTCCTGCTTCGACGTGGTGGGGAGCTTGGAGATATCGTCCGGCGCGCGAATATCGTCGGGCGTCATGCCAACCGCGGAGAGCTTCTTCCGATAGAAGACGCAATGGTCGAACGCATGGCGAAGAACCGCTCTGAATTGCCCCCATTGCTGGTCCCTGAGCTCATCGGCCGACTGGAACTGTGTCCGTTCAAACTCGGCGAGGTACGCAAGTCGGGCACTGCGATTCTTCCGGACCCACGCTGGGAACAGCACGTTTCGGATCAGGAGGGCGGCTACGTCCATTTCAGTCCACTCCCAGCATCGGCCGGCGACGGCAGAGCAAGCTTATTCATAAGGATTCGTCGACCTTTCAGAAACGATCTTGGTGGATCGGCGGAGCGACACGAGAAGCTCGCCGAGATGCCGCAGCCGCAACCTGTGCCATTTGGTGACGAGTCTTCTGGGGGAAAGCGTTCGCCCAATCCGCAGTGCCCATTCGCGCCGAATCGCGTAGGCGTACCACCAGAGACGGTACGATTTGCGTTCCAACGCGGACGAGAGCGCTTGCATTTCCTCGCTTCGTGTTGCCCCGATGTCCAACTGCACGCCATCGTCGGGATGCATACGAGTGGGCTGCAGACGCAGCGCTAGCGACCGATGTGCGGACCCGGACACCTCCAAAACGAGCCCCTTTCTATTCTCCTCGCTCAAGACAAACGTCGTCTTCACGGGCGTGCCGTTTTCCTGTAGGTACTCCCACTCGAAACCACTGAAGATGAAGTTGCCTAGGCTGTAAGCAACCACGGCAGACCCAATTCGCTCGAATCCCTGTGTGACGTGCGGGTGATGGCCGACGATGGCGTCTGCACCTGCCTGCACGAGGTCGCGCGCGAGACGCCGCTGCGCTGGGGACGGGTGCCGATACTGCTCCAAGCCCCAGTGGAGCAAGAGCAATACCAGATCCGCGTCTCGGCGGCATCGCCGCAGAGACGCGACGGTTTCGTCGCGGTCTAAGAAGGCGACACCTGGTTTCGTTCGGCCGGCACCAATGGGCGGGGAGACTGGGACGATGGTTCTGCCGAGACAGGCGACACGTACACCGCGCACGTCGAGCAGCACCGGCGCGCAAGCGCTGGCGATGTCGAGTCCGGCGCCCACGTACTGCAGGCCCTCTTTCTCCAGCGCCGCGATCGTGCTGCGAAGGCCCGTTTCGCCATAGTCCATCGTGTGGTTGTTTGCGAGGGTGACGAGGCCGATACCTGCTTCCCGGAGCACCGCTGCCCACTTGGTGGTTCCACGCAAGGTGCATTTGCCGGGGATCGCGGTGCCACCTTCGACGAGTGGAGACTCCAGGTTGCCGATTGCGAGATCCGTCTCCCGGAACGCTGGCGCTACAGCCGTAAACCACTTCGACGCGGGCCGGTCCGCTCGTGGGCCCTCGAAGCTGAGGTCGCCCACCACTGCCAGGGAAATTGCAACGTCACGTTTGGTCATCACGATACGTTG
>JBOGIN010001080.1:0-4493 GCA_050742275.1 Vicinamibacteraceae bacterium | reverse complement strand
TAAGAACCCACCTCCACTACTTGCCGCACACGATAGCGACCGGGTGCGCTCTGTGGCTCGAGGAGGAGCAGCTCGGCGGGCTGGCCGACACCGATGAACGGTCGGCTCTTGGACCCACGCTCTGATTGATCACTCGAATCGCCGTTGCTCCGCTTGACGCGTGACGCCTCGGGCAGGCTGATGACTTGCCCTACCTCGGCGTCGCTAATCCGCGGAGCCACCACGAGGCCCTCGGCATCGATTGTTTCGAGGGCGCCATAAACGCGCATATCTCCGAGCTCCTCGATGCTCGAGGCCCACCGGATCTCACGGCCGCGCTTCGTTTGGCGGACGACACGCGTGCCGCGGAGGCCGACGTCGCCCTTGAACGGCGCCACCCCGGTGCCCGGCCAGATCGTTCCCCCTTTCACGATCGTGTGAAAGAGATTCGAGTCGTTCTCGGGCAGCGTGGTATAGAGCTCCGGATCCGCGCGCTCGACCGAGCCGCTGGCCAGCGCATCGAGGGCAGAGACGATCGCGACGAAGTTGATCCGGACGAGCGCACGATCCGGCTCCGCGCCGGGCCACGGCCCTGTCTCGATGAGCACGACACCGGTGCCCGCACGGGAGAAGTTGTCACCGAAGGCGCGGACGTTGAAGGTCTCGTCGTAGCGCCCCATCCGGCCCCGAGCAAACGGCTCGATGGCCTGCCTCACGACCGCCGCCGTCTTCTTCGCGAGCACTCGCTGCGGCGTGTCGCTGACGGCCTCGTCGGAAGCCACGGCAAGCACCGAGATTGCCGCCGGTTGCGGCGGCGTCCCAACCGATGTGCCCCAGTTCTGATTGTGCAGATTGAAGCCAACCGCCGGCTCGAGCCGATTTCGAAGCGTCTTGAGGGCACGCGCCTCCGGTGACTGAAGCAGGACGGCATCGCGATTGACGTCGAGGCCCTGCGCGTTCCGCCGTGTCCAACGCTCCGCTCCGTCAGGATTGACCATGGGCACCATGTGCACCGTCAGGCGCTCCAGCATCTGCGACACCTGCGGCTCGCTGCGATGGCGCGCAATATAGGTACACACGTCGAACAGCGCGCTGGTCGCGGTCGGCTCATCGCCATGCATTTGCGACCAGAGCAGCACGTGCATCGGCCCGCGCCCGAACCAGATGTGGTTCAGGCTTCGCCCTTCAACAGACTTTCCAATCTGTTCGACCTGGAACAGGCTCCCGTCCGTGCTCTTCAACTTTTCGATGAGATCGAGGACGTCCGCGTGGCGCACCAACGGCGCGGGCGGCAAGGGGAGGTGCTCGGCGTCCCACGCGCGAGCCAGCATCTGCGGATCGGGAGCTGACTGGGCGGCCGGGGATGCCTCACAACCGGTGAGGAGCGGCCAGACAACGAGCGCGAGACGACAGCGACGAGACAACATGCTCAGGAGTCTACGACACAAGCCGAATCTGAGTGCGCTTCTCTTTGCATTTCGTCGCGCGAACCGTCAGGATGATCTAGATGTGGAGAGACTGCCGCGCGCTGAGCGTGCTCGGCCTGCTGACCATCCTCTCGTGCGCCAACGGCCCAAGCGTAGGACAGGAGCCCGCGCCCGCCGAACCGGCCGGCGGCTACTGGCGCACAGAGCTGATGTCGAGCGGTGGCATCACGGGTAAGGGCACCGGCGGCGTCGCTGTCAGCTCGGACGGTTCGGCTGAGCTCTTACAACTCGGCGGCGAGAAAACCTGCACGACGACGTTGACGATGTCGCAGATCGCGGCACTCCAAGGCGCCGTCGGGAGCATCACGCCGGAGGACTGGCGCGCCGGCGACCGGAAGAGCAAGCCTGTCTGCTGCGACCGTTTTCAGTGGAGCCTCGAGGTCACACGAGCGTCTGGCCCCACAGAGGAGGAGAAGCAACTGGTCTCTTCCTGGACGGCAGACACCACCGCGAGCGAGGGCGCCCCGCCCGGCGTCGCTGCCGTGCACGAGGCGCTCGTCGCTCTCTGGCCGACTATCCGCAGCGCATGCTCAACGAATCGATGAACGCGGGGACGGCCCCCGTTTTTGAACGACGTCGGTGCTTATCGACGGCCTCTGGCTAGCCACCGGAGCGGTCCCTGTGTTTCCCTGAGGCTGTGCACGTCGCTCCGTGGGGCCGTTGCCGTTCTCCGTGACGGCGGGGCCGTCGTCATCGATGATCGTGAAGACCGCAGACTCCTTCCCGAACACACCGTTCTCGGCATCCTTCAGCACGATGCTGAAGGTCTCGTTCGGCTCGGGGACATGAGCACCGATGAGCGCCAGCGGCACGTTTGCCGAGATACTGAGCCGCGGCACGACCACGAACGGGAAGATCCTGTCGAGCGACAGATAGTCGTGCCGGGCCTTCGCCGTGCCGTCCACGATTCCATAACGAACGATCACGGGCGCCTCGTAGGCGTGTGAGAGCTTGACCGTGAACTTCGCGGGGGTGAGACCCCGAGTTCCTTCCTCCCTGCCCGCGTCGGTGACGTCTACTGTTGGCAGCGCGCTCGACGTGCAGGCACGAACCGCCACATCGTCCACGTACCAGCCGAAGGTTCCAGTACAGCCGTCCGTGCCGAAGTCGAAGCGAAGACGGACCGTGTCTCCCGGCGCCGCGTAGCCTGCCAGGCGCAGATGCGACCGGCCCCACGAGCCAGTGAATCCTCCTTCGTCGGCACCGGTCCACGCTGGTTGACCCGCCATTGGATTGGTGTTGCCCTCAGCGACCGGCTCGAGCGACCGGTTGTATGCGTTGAAGGTGAAGGCCTCCGGCGCGACGACTTGCCATGGTCCGCCGTTGACGCTGACCTTGACGTTGCCGCCGTCCCAACCCTCCTCGGAGCCAATCCAATGATCGAACGTCACGAGGGGGTCGGCCACGCCGCTGGGAATCCTGATGGTTGGGCTCTGGAGATGCAGCACGCCAGACTCGTCGCCACCCGGCGCACACGTACCACCCTGAAAGTCGACCGCAAAGAACGCCGAGCCCTCGCGCCCCTCCGGGATCTCGCTCGTCCACTCCCAGTCGCGCTTCGTGAAGTCGGCCGGTGTGGCGCCCGCGTGGCTCACACGCCACCGGCGCTTGGGATCTTGCTCGAAGTCGTCGGAGAAGATGTCGACCTGGGTGGTGTCCGGCCCGCACAGGCTCGGCGGATCCTTCGCGAGAATTGGCTGGAAGTTGCACTGCACCGGTTCTTGCCGCATCTCGACGGCCGCCATCGCCTTCGCCACGTGCTCACAGTCAGCCGATGTGAGCATCTCGGGAACCGGCGCGCCCGTCTTCAGATCGGTCAACTGCTCTCCAATCAAGTCCGTGCAGGCAGCATCGAGCGCATCCGCATGATCGGCGAAGTTGGTCGTCGGCACCTGATAGACGGTCTGCGCGCGGTAGTACAGATGGGCGGCCTTGACGAGGCCAATCGGGGCAACGGTCCGATCGTTGTACGTGCCGCCGTCGACGAGCAACGCAAAGGCGTGGTTGGGGATGCCTGAGTTGAAGTGCACGCCGCCGGCATCGGCCTCCTGACAGAAATATTCGGCGTCCGATACCTTGGCCGGCTGTCCCATGCAGGTGGGCGTCCACATGTCGCGAATTCCACCGGTGCCCGGCAACCCACCGAGGTCCTCGCCCATGAGCCAGCGCACGGAAGAATCAAGGATCGGGCTCGGCGGCTCAGGCTGCAACGTCACATTGACACCATCGCCCACATGAGTCTTGAGCTGCTGGCCGGTCGTCAAGCCGACGAACACCGACGGGATGGTGATCGTCGGGTCGGCGCCCCCCATGAAGATCAGGGCATCGTCAAGATTGTTGGCGACAATGGCGGCGCTGGCGCCAGCGCCCTGAGCGTTCCTGACCTTGACCACGAAGTCGCAGGTTCCGCGGTCGATGAGCGCGATGTTTCCGGCAATCGCGTCGGTGTTGGTGATCGGCTCGCACGCATCGGTGGACGATGCGCCCTGCCCGTCGCTCACGAGCACGACATCGCCGGTGATCGCCTCGTCCACGACCGGGCCGAATGCCGCGCCTGCGGCAGGATAATCGCCGGCAATTGCCTCCGGCGAGTTGACGGTCACCTTCGGCGGGAAGATCTGAAACTCGGAACAGCCAGTGTCGCGACGAACGCTCTGCTCATCGGTGCCACGCTCATTCAGGAGATCGACGACCTCGCCCCAGATGTCGGAGTAGGCTTCGTTGAGCGCGCCCGGCTGCCACTGGTAGATCAGATTGTGGGTGTACTGCGTATACGCGTGGCCCCACTCGTGCGCCGTCACGTCGTCGGTCGTGAACCCCGGACAGAACGAGATGAACACGCCGTTCCAGGACGCGTTGGGACAGCCGTAGCCTCGATTGAAGATCGAGTCCATCACGGCGCCGGCGCCATCGAATGAATCGCGGCCGAACGCATCGAGGAAGAAGTTATAGGTCTCCTTCGAGGCGGCGAGCATGTTGTTCGCCTCGGGCGAGGACGTAGGGAAGGGGTCTCCTTCGACCCAGAAC
>JBOGIN010001079.1:0-3209 GCA_050742275.1 Vicinamibacteraceae bacterium | reverse complement strand
CGGAGTTGACGTCCACTGGAGTCGAGTCGAGCATCGCTCGGTCGCTGGCCGCGATTGCCAGCTTGAGCGCCGAGCCCCTACCCACAGCCCGCAGACTGCTGCAGAAATTCGAAGCCGTCCTCGCGTTGGCGAAAGAGACGCATCCACAGGTTGCGCGAAGCATCGCGTTGAGTGCATGCCGGGCGACCGAGCCCCTTCGCGCGGCACGCCTGTACATGAACAACTACGATACGATCATGCGAGTGATCGGCGAGACGGATCCTCGACGAGCACCAGCCGTCGCCTCTCAAGCTTTCGATCGGACAATCCGCTGCGATGGGCGAAGCGCTATCTGGCGGAGCTCCAAGCGGCCGGATAAAACGAATCCGGACTCATCGACAGTGGCATTCGCGGATGGAGGCTTCACACAGTCTCTGGCGCCCTGGCGGTCGATCGTCTGCAGCAACTCAACCACGAGCCGCTCAACGTCCGGAAAAAACTCGGCAGCACGTTTGCGAGAGCGGCGTTCTTTCCCGCCGCCTTGAATGCAGGTATTTGTCCGTCGGGGTTCACGCGAGCCGGGAACCTGGGGTCGATCTCGTGCAGACCGGCCAATAGCCGGTTAACAGCCTTGACCGGAATCCCTCGATCGGAGACGGCTGCGGCAACGGCGCGCCATCAGTCTGTTCGATGTCGAATACGTAAGCGGTGTGCGCGGAGAAATTCCGCACCTGCATGTCCTCGATCATGCGTTGGCGCAGAACGGTCATGAAGCGCTCCTTGGCAACAGCGCCTGGCCCATTCCAGGCGTGCGCTACGGAGCGTACGCGCGATCTCGATCAGGGGCGAGAATGAAGACCCGGACGGGAGCCTGTGACAATCGGATGCTCGCGCTACCGCCTACCGCGACAGCGGTTTCGTTCAATACCGCCGATGTCCTCAGCTTCAGTAGGTTACTCGAGCGAGATGTCCGGCATTGGCGCTGACAAGCACCAGCTCGCTGCTCTGTCGATCATTCAGCGCCAGGAGCAGAGCGTGCCCATCCCGTGACACGGCGAGACCTGCCGACATTCGCCGGTCGAGTCGTGCCAGCAGCGTCGCCCGCCGACTTGCGAAGTCCTGGAAATATATCTCCGGATCGGCATAGTCTCCAAAGCCGCGGTCAAAGTAGATTCCTCGTTCCCCGACCGCAAAGTTCCCGACACGGCCTTCCACAATCTCCTGCTCCTCCCCGCCGGAGGCCGGCATACGCCACACGCCGTTGCGGCGGTAATACAGCCACCTGCCGTCCAGGGAGACTTGAGCCTGGATGCCGCCCTGCCACGTTGCCCGGACGGCGGAGCCTCCCGTCGCCGGAATGCTCCAGATCTCCGGAGCTCCCGATCGGTCCGACGTGAAATACAGCCGCCTGCCGTCGGCGGACCACACGGGTTGATAACAGTGCATGTCGGCAGGCGTCACGCTGCGCGGCGACCGGCCGCTCGGGGCAACGATGAACACCGACGAACGACGCTCTCGGCCCGAGGAGAATGCCAGCCAGCGGCCGTCGGGCGACCATGCCGGTCTGTGGGTACGCGGTCCGCCGAAACTCGTCAACTGCGTCGCCGCGCGGCCATCCGCCCGGCTGACCCAGATCTCGGTGTGCCCGGTGCGCGTGGACACGAACGCGATCCGCCGGCCGTCCGGCGACCAGGCCGGCTCGAGGTCCTGCCGAGTCGAGCCAATCAGCTTTAAGGGCGCGCCTGCCGGGCGGTCAGGCTGCGCCAACTCGAGCCTCCAGATGGCCACGGGCCAGTATCTTCGCGAGTAGACGACGTGCTGACGCGCTGCCTTCGCGACGCTGGGTTGAAACGCGCCCTCACCCGCAAAGGCCACCGGCTCCAGCGAGTGTCGCCCCCAACCGCCCAGCCGCAGCATCCAGAGGCGCCTGCCGCTGGAATGATCGGAAGAGAAGACGATACCTTGTCCGTCTGGAAGCCAGTCGAGCCCTGCGATCCGACTGCTCTGGAACGTCAGGCGCGTCGGTTCTGTGGCAGGCCGACCGTCGTGCCCCATGCGCAAGAGATAGAGGTCTGCCGCAAGATTGGCGGACTGCCTGATGAATGCGAGCTGGCGCCCATCCGGCGCAACGGCCGGGTACATGTCCCCCGCGCCGTCTCGAGGCGCAGTCAGTCGCCGAACGCGACCATCGTCCATGGACAACTGGTAGATTGACATCGGCTCGCGAGCAATGCGCCGCTCGGGAAAGTAAAGAAACCGTCCGTCCAACGACCAGCTCATGCCGACGCCGTAGACCGCGTTCGCGGACTGCAGCTCGAGGAGTTTGGGGCGACCCCCTCCCAGGCGAATCACGAACGCGCCTGCGCCGTCGCGCAGAAAGGCCAGCTTGCTCCCGTCCGGCGACCAGGCGGGGCTGTGCTCGTTGTTCGCATCCTCCGTTAGCCGCTGCGGAGGGCCGTTCCCCATGGGCTTCACATAAAGGTCAAGATTCCCGAACTCCCCCTCGCCGTTCCACGTGAAGGCGACCCGCTGTCCGTCAGGCGAAAGCACCGACTGCGAGGCACGACCGACCACGCTGAGCATGGTCCTCGTCAGCCCGCTGAAGGGCCGTGGCTCCCCCAGCAGATGCCAGCCTACGGCAGCCACGAAGCCAAAGCCCACGAGCAGCGCAGCGAATATCGAGACGACCTTCCCGCCCGTTCCTTGGCGTTTGGCCAGAGTCTCCGCGGCAACGGCTCCGTGCCCGGAGGGCTCGCTCGGAACGGCTTCGGATGTCAGTGGCTCCTCGACCGACGACTGAGCCAGGCGGGCTTGCCGCCCGCGATACCACTCGAGGATCTCCGACTTGTAGGCGTACACCGTGCCGCCGCGCTCATGCACGTGACGTCGTACTGGCAGATCCTCGGTTTGCTCCCAACGCTGGACTGTCCGCACGCCCCGGCGTAAGAACGTTGCGATCTCCTTCCATGAGTCGAGCCGTTCCTCGGGACGCTCGTGCGGGGGTAGGTTGACCGGATTCAGGGCCGACACAGATCACCTCCCGCCATTTCCCACCATGCGCCAAACGACGCCAGAGTGCGCCACGATGGGTCAACTTGTTGACGACGCAGTATGACGAAATTATAAGGGTTTCTATCTGACAAGGAGGAGACTCACGGTTCTGAGGCCGGTCCGCTATGAATATGAAAATGCCTTGCCGCTTCTTGTGCTGCGCTGTCGCTACCCTGGCG
>JBOGIN010001078.1:0-4173 GCA_050742275.1 Vicinamibacteraceae bacterium | reverse complement strand
CGCGTGTAGCGAGCGAGATCGCCCCGCAGGACGTGCCCGATCCGGATCGCGCCTTCGAAGACCGCGCGGCGGAACAGCAGCGCCGGCAAAGGGACACCCAGCCGCGGCCTGCGGGAACGAGGCCGATCCGCATACGGGCGTCGGGTCATGTCAGCTGGCTCGCGCCGGCCGCGTCGGAGACCTTCGACGCAACGGTCGGAAGCGCGAATGCGGTCGAATACGGGGCGAGCGGTGCGGTGCTCCTCCCGCGCGGCTTCTTCGTCGAGGTCGACGTCTCGCACGTGGAGAACGATGGTCAGCGTGTCTTTGTCGACGATGGGTCGGTTTTCGAGCTGGGCATTCCGCTGACGGTCTCGATGACGCCAATCGATCTGACGGGTGGCTATCGTTTTGGCGCAAGCGAGGCGCGGCCCTTCGCCGCCCGCCGGCTGCCGTTCGTGCCGTACGGTGGCGTCGGCGTCGGCTGGCTGGCGTACAAAGAGACCTCGGAGTTCGCCGAGCCGGACGAAGATGTCGACGAGCGGTATACGAGTTATCACCTGCTTGGCGGCGTGGAGGTGCCGCTGTGGCGGATCCTCGGTGTGGCGGCCGAGGCGCGGTATCGGTGGGTACCGGACGCCCTGGGCGAATCGGAGAGCTCGGTGTCGGAGGCGTTCGGCGAAACCAATCTCGGCGGGTTCCTCTTTCGGGTGAAGCTCAGCGCCACGTTCTAGGCGTCAGGGGTCAGGGATCAGGATCAAGGGTCAGGGATCAGCAGGGGCAAGGCCAGAAAACAGGGACGTGGACGATCACCGGCGACGTGAATCAACGGCGAGGGCCCGGCCTGTATCCGCGGCGAGGTTTCGGGCACGCGTGCTGCGCGTCGTGGCAAGCATCCCGGCGGGGCATGTGAGCACGTACGGGGATGTGGCGGCAGCGGCGGGCCGGCCGCGAGCCGCGCGGGCGGTAGGCAATATCATGGCGGGATGCTCGGACCCGCGCATCCCCTGCCATCGTGTGGTGGCGACTGGCGGCCAGCTCGGCGGCTACGGCGGAAGCGTCTCCTTCAAACGGGAGCTGCTTCGCGCGGAAGGAGTACGGGTCGTTGGCACGCGCATTCGCAAGTTCGACGATATTCGCTGGGACGCATAGAAAATGGGGACAGACCCATTGTCCAGCATGCGGATGGCGGCTGTCCCATTTCCGCGAACCCGCCGAGCGGCCCGCTCGTATCCAGCAGAGAGCCCCGGCAACCCCGCAGGTAGAGGTCCTCGTCTAAGATGTCGGATCGAGATCGTCGAGATGACGCCAGCCTCGTATCGCGCTGCGTCGCGGGTGACATCTCGGCGTTCGAGGAGCTGTATCACCAGCACTCGGGGCGGCTCTATGCGCTGACGCTGCGCATGCTCGGCAATGCCGCGGACGCCGAAGACCTGCTCCAGGAGGTCTTCCTCACCGCGTACCGCAAGCTGGGCAGCTTCAAGGGAGCCTCGTCGCTCGGGACCTGGCTCTATCGGCTGGCGGTCAACGCCTGTCTCGATCACCTGCGGAGTCGGAGCGCGCGCAACGACCTCAGGACCGACTCGCTCGATCGCGCCGAAGCGCCACCGGTGAGCGCCAAGGATCCGGCCCTGGTGCCGACTCGGTTCGATCTCGAGCGAGCGATTCGCGAGCTGCCGCCGGCCTCGCGAAGTTGTTTCGTGCTGCACGACATCGAGGGATTCGAGCACCATGAGGTCGCATCCATGCTCGGTATTGCCGTCGGCACGTCGAAGTCGCAAGTGCACAAGGCGCGAATGAAGATTCGGGAGAATTTGGCTGGCCGCTCCCGAGCAGGGTGAGATGCCATGACAGGGCACGAGGTGAGCTGCAGCGCCGTGGACGACCTCCTGGTCGATCTGGTAGACGACGCGCTCGATCCCGCGTCGGCCGCGAACGTCGAGCTGCATGTGGCGCGCTGCCCACGTTGCGGTCCGCTTGTCAAGGACCTCCGGGCAATCCGACAGGCGGCGTCCGCGCTTCCACCCATCTCGCCACCGGCTCACGTCTGGCCCCGTATTCGAGCCGCCCTCCAGACAGAGGCGTGGCGCGACCACGGCGCTCCTGTTGCCCGTTTCCCGTCTCCGGTCTCCCGTTCCCCGGCGACATGGAGCCGGATGGCTGCCGCAGCCGCCGTCCTCATCGCCGCCATCAGCGCGGGGCTTTGGTCGCTCTGGATCTCCAGGGACCAGGCGGTGCCGCTTCGCGCAACGCGAACGGACGTGGGAGACAGGCGTGCGCAGGATCTCGTCGACACCGTTGAATCGGAGATCGCGCTGGCCGCGGCGCATTACGAGAAGGCAATCGCCAAACTGGAAGAGGCAGCGCGCGCGAGCGGCACCGAGCTGGATCCGGACGTGATGGCGACGCTCAAGACGAACCTGGCGCTCGTCGATGGCGCGATCGAGGACAGCCGGCGTGCCGTGCGCGCCCAGCCGGAGAACCTCGTTGCCCAGACCAGCTTGCTCGACGCGTTCCAACGCAAGGTCACCCTCCTGCAAGACACGGTTGCGCTGATGCGTGAGGTGCGCGCCGAGGCAGCCGCGACGCCGGCAGGGCTCGACGAAGGGTAGCGTGCATATGACCACTCGTGCGTTGGACCGCTCTGCGGTCCGTTGCGTGAACGCCATCCAGGTTGTGCAACCGCTTTGCTGGCTCGTCTTAGGGCTCGCCGCCCACGCTGCGGGCCTCCTGCCTATGTCGTCGCTCAGTGCGCATCCGGCGCCAGGCCCGCCGGCGCAACGCGCGGAGAGCGAGGATCGCCTCGTGCGAACGCTCCGTGTGAGCGATGGTGACGTGCTCGAGCTCCACAACGTATCGGGCGACATCACCATCACTGGAACCACGGGGAACGAGCTGCACATCGAGGCCCTCACGAGCGGCCGGCGCGGGCGCGATCTCGAAGTGGACATCGTGCAACGCGCCTCCCGCGTCGAGGTGAGAAGCCGGACGCGAAGAGGCCGCGACGCACGCGGGAACGTCGATTACATGCTGCGTGTGCCAGCGGGCATGGTGCTCGACCTGCACACCGTCTCGGGGAACGTCAAAGCCACGGATGTGCAAGGCCGTGCAACCCTGCGCGCCGTGTCGGGGGACATCGTCGCGTCTGGGCTGACCGCCCTCGACGGTGCCGAGACCCTCTCGGGTGATGTGAGCGTGTCCTCGGCAACAGTGACCAGCAACGCGAATATCAAGACGACAAGCGGCAACGTGACGCTGGGCGACATCAAGGCTGGCGGGCTGAAGGTCACCTCGGTCAGCGGCGACGTGCGCCTGGATGGGGTCTCCATCACGCGGCTGGAGGTGACGTCGCTCTCGGGCGACGTCGAGTTCTCGGGCAGGCTCAGCTCGACCGGGCGGTATACGGTCAACTCCCATTCCGGCGACGTCCGCTTCCGGCCGGGCGAGCAGACAGGCTTCGAGCTGACCGCCGGGTCGTTCAGCGGCTCGGTCCACTCGGACCTGCCGATCACCATGCAGAATCTGGCCGGCGAACGCGGCCGTAACCTCCACGGCGTTGTCGGTGACGGCTCGGCATCGGTGGAGCTCACCACCTTCAGCGGCGACATCACCATCCTCAAGTAGCGTTGCCCGAGCGCGCCGGGGCGCCGGGTCGCGCGAGTAGGCGGCGTTTTTCCTTTATAATGAGCCGGAGCAGCGGCTTGGGTGCCGGAGTATGGTGACGCCGCGCTATAATCCAGTGGGCTAGTCAACGCATCACTGAACGCAGGAGGCAACTAATGAAGCGGACGATTCTCGTCGGACTGCTGAGTGGGGCTGTCGCCCTCGGTGGGGCTCCCTTGGTGGCAGAGTTGGTTGCCACGCCAGTGCAGGTCCAGCAGCCAGAGCCGGCACAACCCGCGCAGCCAGAGCCACCGGCGCAACCCGCGCAGCCAGAGCCGCCGGCACAGCCGGAGCCGCCGGCGCAGCCAGAGCAGCCAGCCGAGCCCGCGATGCCACAGGAGCCGGCCGCGCCAGGCGCGCGCGAAACCGAGCCACAGATGCAGCCAGAGACGGAGGCCGCCGACGTCGCCGCGCTGCCCTCCGGTGCAGTGGATCTGGGGAGCGTCCGAATTCCACGCACCGTCCAAGCCAACGGTGAGCCGCTGCCTGCAGGAACCTATCAGGTGCGGCTTACTCCGGAGACGGCGAGCG
>JBOGIN010001077.1:0-4393 GCA_050742275.1 Vicinamibacteraceae bacterium | reverse complement strand
CGCACGTGTTGGTGGGCGCACGTGTTGGGTGCTCGACGGACTTTCATGCTGTTCAGATACACGTCTTCGCGAAAACTCGCCAACTCGCCCCGGGGCGAGCTGTGCGACTGCAGACATAGGCGCGCGCGGTTTCCCGGATATGCATCCCCGTCCAAGGACCGAAGTCGCGCTCGGCGTGGCCTCGCGCAATAGCGCCGTCAAGGCCCGATCCAGGAGCACCGCGAGATTCCCATTCGGCACGGAATGGCGAAGCAGGTCCCGCGCCTCCCCGAGCTTTTCGCATGTTTCGGCGCTGATGGTTACGGTGAGCTTGTCGCGCGCCGGTGCCAGTGGCGTGACCGTCCCGTGCGGTGGATTGGCGGGTGCTGTCTGACCACCGTGCGCTTCGCCCCAACGTATGTTCGGCGTGGCCGATGCGCCGTGCGTCGGCGCGCTTGCGGTCTCGGACGCCGATGGACTGGACGTCGACGCGCGCGACAGAGGCGGCTCGACGGACATCATGCCCGCAGGCGCCGCGGACACCGCGGTGGTGCGCCTCACTGCCGCCGCCGGTGGCGGAGACGTGGGCGCCGGGAGCTTGCGCACTGTGTTCGGAACATCAGGGCGCGGCCGCAGCCGCGCGACGATTTCCTCGACTTCGCGCTTGCTGCGCTGGCTGGCCTCATCGCGCAGCGGCACATGGTTCTCAACGGTCAAGTGCGCCGCGAGTAGGTTGACGGTGGCAAGACTGATCGTGCCTTCGGCGAGACGCTCAAGGATCACCGGGAACCGCTGCGCCGCGCGCGCAGCCGTGATTCGTTTGTAAGCCGACCCCTCCGAGAGATGCAAGGCCTGCGTGCAATACACGAACATCGATGCGTAGCCTTCGGTGAGATAGAGGCGTCGCCGATCGAGCACGGCGAGGGAGGCGACGAGGCTCGCGGTGGCCTCACGTTCACAGGCAGCGAGGCGCGTGACCTCGCGGAGAAGATCCCGATCGGAAAGGTGATTGAACGAGGGATGTGTGGTCGACATGACCCTTTATATGGAGGCGATCTTCAGAGGCTGAGAAACGCATGAGCACGCGCAGAAACGCACCGGTCCACCTTTTCAGTCGACCTGTGGTTCGAAGAGGGCTCCTGGGCCAGCGTACGGCCCACAGTGGGCAATCCTCACGACGGTCTAACCACGAACGCGCTTGACGTCAGAAACGTGTCAAGTGTTTTTTGGGTCGCACGTGTTACAGGCGGGCCCACGGGTTCCAGTCGGCCTGGCTGGGATCGAGCAACGCATCGAGACGACGACGCACTTCCCGTGCTGCTTCGAGCGAGCCTTCGAGATCGGCCGTCGCCGCCAGCTCCATCACGAGCGCGCCGTCGTAGCCAATCTTCTGCAGCGCGGTCGTGGCCGACGCCCAGTCAATGCCGCCTCGAAACGGCAGCAGATGATCATCGTGCGTGCCGCCGTTGTCGTGAACGTGCGTCGTCAGCAGGTGCCCTGAAGACGCTTCGATGCCGTCGACGACATCGCCCATGAGGAACGCATGGCCGAAATCGAAGCAGAGGCCGGCGCCTGACATCTCGAGGTCCTCGTCGATGAGGCTCACCAGCGCAGCGGGTGTCGATAACGCGTTGGGGATCACTTCGAGCGCCAGGTGCACGCCTCGTGGCGCGGCGAGCGCATGCAGCTCCTCGAGGCTCCGCCGCACGGCGTCCCGCCGATTGTCCGCCGGCGTCGCGTACTGATCCGGCACACCGACGTGCACGACGAGATAGCCGTACGGGATCTCGTCCGCAATAGCGAGCGCGCGCGCGGCTTCGTCGACGGCCGCGGCGCGGCGGCTGCCGTCCGACGAGGCGATCGAGAACGGCTCGCCCCATACGCCGTCGCGGACCTCATTCGTGATGGGTGCGTGAACGCTGTGCAGCGTCAACCCCGCCTCGCGGAGCCATGAGCGAAGCGCTTGTATCGCCGCCGTGTCGTGATAGTCGAAGTGACTCCGCAGGGCGAAGAGCTCCACGCGCGTGAAGGCCGATTCCGCGAGCGCATCGACGTGGCCGCGGCCCAGACGCTCGCGGTGCACGATGTGGGTCGACAGTCCGAATTCCACGCCGTCACCCCCTCACCTTGTCACCCTTCACCCTATCACCCGCGCCCCTGGCCCCTCGGCCCTCGCCCCTGCCTGACCTCTGATCCTGATCCCTGACCCCCTGACCCCTGACGCCTAATCCGTCGTCGTGCGCAGCTCCGGCAAGTGCGCGGCCAGTAGGTCGTGCAGCCGGCCGAAGCGCCCTCGATTGGAGGCCAGATTGTCTCGAACGTGGCGCAGCGTGCGCGGGATGTATTGAATGTACACGGGATTCGCGCGCGCCGTCGTTTGATATCCGAACGTGCCGAGCGCCTTGAGGTTGCGCTGCAGGGCCATGAGATCGAAGCGCGCACGGAACTCGTCGATCCGATCCGCCTGGCCGATGAGCGCGAGGAAATACGCGATCAGGTGGTTCACCGTTTCATCGTGCAGATCCACGTACGAGTCGCGCAGGAGTGACACCAGGTCGTACGTGTTGGGGCCCAGCCGCGCGTCCTGGAAGTCAATCATGTAGAGGCGCCCGCGGTGGAGCATCAGGTTGCGACTGTGGTAATCGCGGTGACAGAGCACCTGAGGCTCCGCTGCCACCTGCTCGACGATGAGCGCGAACTCTTCAGCCAGCGCGGCCCGCGTTGCCTCGTCGAGCGCCGCGCCGCGGTATGCCACGAGAAAGTGCTTCGCGAAGAACTCGAGCTCCCATGTCAGTTTGGCAACGTCGAACGCCACGGTGTACGGCACGTACTGCGGCGAGGCGAGCTCTGTCCCGCGCCGTTGCAGCAGGGCGATGAGGCGCACGGCCTCGCGGTACAGCGCCGCGTGATCCGACCAGGGCGCCGCACCGACATGCGCCTGCAGTGTGACGTCGCCCAAGTCCTCCAGGACGAGAACGCCGAGATCCTCCGCGCAGTCGAGCACGTCCGGGATGGGAATCGGCATCTCACCGAGGAGCTTCGTCACGTTGAGAAACGAGAGCCGTTCCGCGTCGAAGCTGGACGGATAGAGCGCGATGACGACCGGTGTCTCCGACGGCGTCAAGACGCGAAAGTATCGTCGATCGGAGGCATCGCTGGTCAGCCGCACGGCTCGACCGCCGCGTCCTCTGCGATCGAGATACGCCTGTACACGCTGCTGGGACTGGTCAGACACTAGAGCTCCACGACTGCCAGCTCACCGTCCACCCTGGCCTTCACGTCTCCGGGGCAGTCGCCGTGGCGCATAAGGATACTCGACTCATAGCGAGATCCAGGCGGAACGTTGACACGATCGGTCACGACACAACGCGTGAGCTTGCAGTCGGTTCCCACGGAGACGTCGTCCCACAGAATGCTGTCGACGAGGGAGGCGCTCGCCGCTACGCGGCAGCCGCGTCCGATGAGCGCTGGACGGCCGCCTTCGGTTGCTGCCAGCTCCAGCGACGTGTGGAGGTAGTCGGCGACGGTGCCGGTGTCGAGAAAGGCCGCGCCGCTGACGAATCCTCGAACGGCGCCCTGCCGGCCGGTGAGGAGCGTCGGATAGAGGTCGCGAACCGATTCAAGAGGCTCGTCTGTCGGTACCGATGCAAGGAGCGCACGCTGGACGACCTGCACGCCAATGTAGTGCCAGGCGTCCCGCGAGTCGGACGCGACGTGAGCTTCACTGCGGCGTCGAAACCCGGTGACGACGCCGTCCGCGGAGATCATGACGCCGCCGTACCTGCCTGGTGCAGGAAACGGCGCCAGCGCCATCGTCACCGTGGCGCTCCACCGCAAATGGGCGTCCCAGACGGTGCGCAGATCCAGGTCCGTGAGGCTGTCGCCATTCACTATCAGAAGGTGTCCCGCATCGAGCAGCGGCAAGGCACGGGCGACGCCGCCGGCGGAGCCAAGCAGGCGCGGTTCCCACGAGTAGCGAACACGCAAGCCGATGTCGCTTCCATCGCCCACGATCGCCGCGATCGTTTCCGGACGATGGTGAAGATTCAGCACGACGTCGCGAACGCCCTGCGCGCGGAGTCGCGCCAGGATACGGCGGATGAGCGGCACACCAGCAACCGGCAGCGCTGCTTTTGCTTTCAGGTGTGAGAGCGGATGCAGGCGAGAACCGACGCCCGCCGTCAGCACCATGGTGGGGGGTGGCCAGGTAGTCACGTCAGTTGTGAGCTCTGAGCTTTGAGTCATGAGTGGCGCGATCGATGCCGCCGGGCTTCGAAGCAGATTCACTCGAGACTCAAACTCATAACTCGAGACTCACAACTCGAGCCTCAGGCCTTGAGCCTGGAACAGCGCGAGATAGGACTCGCGAATGTAGTCCGATTCGGTGCGGCCGAGCGCCGCGGCCGCCGCGGCA
>JBOGIN010001076.1:0-3973 GCA_050742275.1 Vicinamibacteraceae bacterium | reverse complement strand
GCCGGATACTCGGGCGGCGCTACAGCGCAGGCTGCCGCAGGCCGACCTCCGGGACTGCACGAACCTGATCCGCTTGATCCGGATGGTCAAGAGCGAGGAGGAATTACAACGGTTGACCCGGGCGGCCCAGGTCAATGAAAACGCGGCGATGGAGACGCTCGGGATGGCGCGACCCGGCGTACGCACGCCCGAGCTGGTTGCCACCTTTCGCTCGCTGGCGGCGCGCGAAGGCGCCGATTTTGACCACTTCGCATTCAGCCCACGTGGCTGGGGCATTGCAATGGAACTCGACTACACGCTCCAGGCGGGTGACGTCCTCTATGTGGACTTTGGTTGCATCTACGAGCACTACTTTTCCGACAGTGGCACGACACTGGCTCTCGACGGCGCCTCGCCCGAGTTCGACGGGAAACACGCGGCCGTGAGTGCCGCAATCGAGGCTGGCCTGGAGGCCCTGCGGCCAGTCGCGAAAGCCTCGGACGTGCGCGCGGCTATGTGGCGTGCGATGGAGGAACGCGGTATCACGAATTCCGACCCGCATGGGCACAGCCTCGGCCTCGAAGTGCGCGAGTACCCCATCCTCGTCCCGAACAACGGTCTGCGGATTCGTGATGGGTGCGTCGATGTATCTTCCGATCTGCCGCTCGAAGCCGGCATGGTGCTGAATCTCGAGTGCGCGGTGCTCCAGCCGGGCGAAGGCTCGGTTCACATGGAGCGGTCGTTCGTTGTCACCACTTCGGGATGCCGCCCGCTCGTGCCGCAGGAGCGCTCGCAGCCGGTCCGGCCGGAGCCGGTCTGAACGCAGGCTGCAGGTCTGAGCGGATGTGAATTGCTGCATTGCCTGCCCGTACTTGAGTGGTGGTCACGGCTCCCGCGTCCAGAGCCTGCCAATCTGCTCGAGCGATCGTCCCTTCGTTTCCGGCAGGAACCGTAATGCCCACAAAAACGAAAACACACAAATCGCGCTGTATAGCCAGAACACCCCCGCTCCGCTGCCGATCGCTTTGCGCGATGCCTCATCCAACATGGGAAATGCGTATGGGCCGCTGAACGCTGCCAGCCAGAGAAACGTCGTCGACACTGCAACGGCGCGCGCCCGAATGCGCGTTGGATAAATTTCCGACATCATGAGCCAAGGCAACGGGCCCAGGCCGATCGAGTGCGGTGCCATGCACAACAGCACAACGCCAACGACCAGCGGTCCCACGATCTGTAGTTGAAAAACGAGGCCGGCCATGAGCAGGCTGAGCGACATGGCCGCCGACGTAGCCAGCCAGAGCGGACGACGCCCCCAGCGGTCCACGAGCCAAATGGCAACAGCCGTCATGAGAACGCTGGCGGCCTGGACGATCACGTTCTGCCCAATCGCCGCACTCGCCTCTGCGTAACCGGCTCGCTGAAAGAGTGTCGGAAGATAAAAGGCGACGCTTGTCCAACCGGTCCAGTTGTTCAAGACAGCCAGAACAATCCCAATGGAGAGCGGCTTGCGCATGCTTGGCTCGAGCAACTCCCGGAGTGAGCCTGACTCTCGAGAAAGCGACGAGCGGATTTCTTCTAACTGGACGTGCGAGTCGATGTCTGGGTCGATCCGCGCCAACACCTGCTCAGCCTCCCAGTATCGACCCTGTTCCGCCAACCAACGTGGGCTCTGCGGCACGAACAGGAGGAGTCCGACGAACGCCACCACGGGCACCGCCACCGATGCGAACATCCATCTCCAGCTCACATCTGGTGGCAGGTATATCGCAAGGTAATAGGCGACCACCGTCGCTGCCAGCGCGCCGACCGTGATGGCCAACTGGTACATGATGCCCAGCCGTCCCCTGCTCCGGGCCGGCGCGATCTCGGCGATGTACATCGGTGAGGCGATCGACGCCAGGCCCACTCCGACCCCGCCCAGGATTCGAAAGACATTAAATGTCCCTATGTCGTTGGGCAGCGCACTGCCAATCGCACCGGCTACGAACAGGAACGACGCGACTAGCAGCGTGCTCTTCCGTCCGAGGCGATCGCATAGCACCGCTCCCAGGGAAGGCCCAACGATGCACCCCAAGACCGCGCTGCTGGTCGCAAACCCAAACTGTGCAGGGCTCAGCGCGAACTGATCCCGCAAGTAGATCTGAGCACCCGAGATGATCACCAAATCGTAGCCGAACAGAAAGCCACCGATCGAGGCCACAAATGAAACGAAGAACGCGTACATGCGAGTGGCTCTGCCACTGCGATCGTCCGGCCGTAGATGCTCCACTCGAACCGGGCTGTCTGTCATCATCCCTTTGAGGTCGACCGGCCGGGGCAGGTCAGAATCTTGCGCTTCCTCATACTGTCTTCGTCATTAGCACAGTCCGCATCTCACCGATGCACCGTCGTGATTCCGACGCCAAATACTCCTGGTCACCGGCGATCAACAAGAGGCCGTCTCCCCGGCGCGCGCACTCCTTGGCGTGCTCGACGCTATAACAGCCTGTGCCCAAGACCTTGCCGTGCCGCTTACAAGCGGAACGCACCGTCTCAACCGCCGCCACGTAGAGGGGGTCATCGAATTGCCTGAAACAGCCCAGCGACATCGAGAGGTCCATCGGACCGACGGTGACGGCGTCTATGCCGTCAACACTCACGATGTCGTCGATTTGCTCGATCGCGGCGGCGCTTTCGATGATCGGGATGCACAGCACCGCATTGTTGGCTGTCGTCAGATACTCGTCCGCATCGAAGCCGCATACGGCGACGCGCCGTGCTCCCCAACCTCTTATCCCGATGGGAGGATATCGGCAGTATTCCACCAGCCGGGCGGCCTCCGACCCGTTATTGATGAAAGGGCACAACACTCCTGGAGACCCGATGTCCAAGTAGCGCCGGATCTCGTCAGGATCAAGCCGCAAGAGCCGCACCAGTAGGACCGCCGACGTCGCCATCGCAGTTCGTAGCATCTGCTTCACGGTCTCGATGTTCTGGGCCGCATGCTCAGTGTCGACGACCATCCAGTCGAACCCGGCACGGCCCAATATCTCAACGATCGCTGGATCGCTGAGCGAGATCTGCGCGCCCAGGCGGCACTCACCGTTGCGAAGCTTCGCCCTAAACGTGATCGCTTGCTCGATTTCGTTCATGATGTCCAACTACCTCTTCTGTCTCGTGGACTTATCACCGCTGCGCCAGGTGGACCGGTCACGCGCCACCGAAGGTGATGAGCGACGCGAGGTCGTCTGCGGGAGTCTATTCTTCCGCACCCGAGACCGTTACTGCCGGGCGAATCAGGATCGTGTCGGTAGCGCTTCCCATTTTCATCTTGAGCCCATCACCGTACACGATAGAGTCCTTCAGCAAACCGGCCTCTACGTCGAAGATGTATTCTGCCGTGCCCCCACTTCCCCGCCTTACCGTGGAAATACATCCCCCCATAGACAGCCCCTCGCGAGCCGCCAAAGATTACGTGCTCCGCCCGAGTAAGACATGCGGCAGTAGCCGGGAATGTTCGCGCGATGCCCACGACGGTTCTAGGCGATGCAACCGGGGCCGGGCGTCGGCGTGCTCTTCAACCGGACCAAACGCCAGCGATGCTAAGCGTGAGCCACCTCGGCGCCTGTTCAGGCGGCTGTGAAATTGCACTATAGACAACCATATTGTTATATGTCAATCCGTTTGTTGTGACTGGCGCTGACCAATGGGTGGTGAACGCCCGTTTGCATCCAAGTCTGTTTGACAGATAGCAATACTATTCTGTATACAGAAACTGCAATCTGGGCCGTGACCGCATTACAAGCTACGGAAGGGCGTTCCTCATCGAGACAACGTCTGTTCATCTGGGGGGACTTCATGAAACTTGGCGTCTTGACGCTTCTCTTTGGCGAGAAGCCACTACTTGAGATTCTGGACTATCTCCATGCCCTTGGAGTCGAAGCGGTCGAGTTTGGGGCCGGGGCTTACGTCCGAGCCGCACACTTCCCGACCGAAGAGTTCCTCGGTCACGACG
>JBOGIN010001075.1:0-2849 GCA_050742275.1 Vicinamibacteraceae bacterium | reverse complement strand
CACGTGACCGCCATCAGCAAGTAAGCGCCCGCGCGGCTGGATGTCGAAAGCGTGGACAGCGCCGCGTACCAGTGCGGCGCGTGCGTGCGGCTCTCGCGGGTACGACTCCCCTGTGCTTGGCCAGCTTCGGGACCGAAACGATCGTGATTCCAGGGCAGACCGTCCGCTACCTCGATCAGCAGGAGCGCCGCGCCGCCCTTCACGCGGGCGATCGGCAGCGCCTTGGCGCGATCGATCCATGGCGCTGCGGGCAGCCCGAGCTCTTTCTCCCTGACGGCAAGCAGCAGCGCCGTTTCGTACGCCCGTGGCAGCACCTGGTCGCGCTGGAAGCTCGCCTCGAGCAAGGCCTCATAGGTGGTAAACGCGTTCCTCAAGCACCGATAGCAGCCGGCCGCGACCAGGGTGTCCGCCTGGGCGAGGCGTGCCCGATACTCACGCGCGCGGGCGCGCGCCGCACATCCCCCAGAGAGCAATCCGAGCGCGACCACCGCCACACAGGCTGACGCTACGGGACGAGCGCACATCCTCCGGCTCCGGGGTCGGCTACGCCAGCGTGAAGTTGACGGTCACCGTCATGACCACCACGACCGGCTCGCCGTTGAGCAGAGTGGGCGTGTACTTCCACTGCAGCACGGCATCGAGCGCCGCCTGATCGAGCGCCGGGATCGACTTGAGAATGCGTGCGTCCGTCACGCTGCCGTCCGTGCCGATCGTCGCTTCGACAACCACGGTGCCTTGCACACGATTTGCTTGCGCATCGGGTGGATAGACGGGATCGACGTGCTGAATCCTCTTCGGCGGCACCATCCCCTCACCCACGCGCACGACCTTCGCATTCCCTGCCTGTGATCCCGCAACGGCGGCTGGCGGGGGCTGAGCCGTGTGAACGAGGCGTCCCGTCTTGCGCAGCTTCCACTCATACGTCGTGGCTGTGTCATGGACGATATGGGAGAGATCCAGAATGAAGCTGTACGGCGCAACCGTCGGGGGCTCGAAGCGCCACAAGCGGCCGAGCTCTGCGGCCCAGGCGCCATAGGCATCCAACGGCGGCCGGCTCTCGCCGGCTCGTCCGGGCGCCGGAGGAACGTAGCGCGTTTCAATCACTTCGCCGGATTCGCCCACCACGAGATGGATCGTGGCGCGCCCCTGTCCGCCAGCCGCGGTGAGCTCCGCAAGGACGTCAGGAGGTGGCTTCGTCACTGCCTTGGGCGTCTCGTCCGGCCCGCGCGGGACGATGCTCTTCGGTGGATCTGCGAGCAGGCCGTTGACGAACCCTTCTCGCTCGAGCGGCGTCATTGCCGGATCGTCTGCGACGAGCGCTTCGGCCTCTTCCCGGGAGACCGTCGACGCCGCACCAGCGGATTGTGGGGCATCGGCCCAGACGGCCGCTCCCATCGCGCTGGCGAGCGAAACGGAGAGAACCAACATGCGACTCATCAGATACGGGGTCGACATTGCCACCTCCTGAATGGGGACAGCCCCCATTTCTAGCGCAGCGTGAAATTCACGGTCACGGTCACGAGAACCGGCACGGCAACGCCATTGAGCATGGTTGGCGTGTACTCCCATTGCGTCACGGCATCCAAAGCCGCTCGATCGAGCATGGGGATCGACTTCACCACCCGGGCATGCGTCACCTTGCCGTCCGTTCCAATGGTTGTTTCGAGGATGACGATCCCCTGCGCTCGCGCTGCCTGCGCCTCGACCGGGTAGAGGGGATTCACATTGTGGATTTTCTTCGGTTGCTTGACGGCGCCGCCCACACGTAACGGCTTGTTCGAGTCGAACGGCATCTTTGGCCGAACGACGGTCCTCCCGTTGTCCTTGTGAACGATTAGCTCGCCCGTATCCGTCCGGTAATAGGCCTCGTCACCCTGGACGCGCTCACCGTTCTTCTGCACAATCTCAACGTTCCCTCTTGCGTGGAGGGTCTCAGATAGGGGGCTCGTCCGGTTGCCGAACGGCACGGATACAAAGGTCGCCATGGGCTGTTCCAGCGGCTCGTACTTCCACTGCAGGGCGGCCGCACGTATCGCCTTCGCCACGTCGGCCGTCACGTCGCTACCGCCCGCGGAAAGCGACGGACCGTCGACCTTCGTGGACACGACTTGCGCATCGATGACGCTTCCCCGCTCGTCCACGGTGATGTTCAGCGTCATCACTCCCCTCACCTCCTCTAGCGGCACGTCGGGCGGATATTGTGGGTCCACGTGCATGATCTTCCTGAGCCCCTGTGCTTTCGCCATGGACGAGGCTTGTGTCGTGTGGGCGGCTGCCGGCGGCGCGTGCAGCGGGAATGCCGCCACGGTGTAGCGACCGGCAACGACGAGGGCCAACGCAAGCACTACGAACGAGGCAAGCAGCCTCGTGCGCGACATCTCGACGTCCCGGGAGAGCTGGGTCAGCCGTTGGAAGAGCTCGCGCCGGCGAGCAAACGCCGGCACCGGCACGAAGGCGCTTTGGTCTGCGCACGTGAGCAGTGCCTCCATGTATGGCCGCCGCGCGCCGAGCAGCCGCACCGCATCGGCGTCCACCACCTGTTCTCGCGCGAGCTGCACCCTCGCGAGCAGCCACCATATCGCCGGGTGGAACCAGAGAACAACGCGAACGACCTCCTCGGCAACGACCCACACCCAGTCTCGGCGAATCACGTGAATCAGCTCGTGCGCGACAACGGCACGCTGGACGTCGGTCGACATGTCGTGAAGCACCGCCGGGAGCAGAACAACAGGACGCCGCACGCCGAAGGTCACCGGCTGCGACAGATCGCGGACCCAACGAATATCGGCGGAGGCGCCAACCCGCTCGTCGATCTCTGCAACGGCTGGTGAGAGCGAAGCCGGCGTGCC
>JBOGIN010001074.1:0-3635 GCA_050742275.1 Vicinamibacteraceae bacterium | reverse complement strand
GTGATGACCTGACGGGCGACGACCACCGATCAGACGGCCACTCAGAGGTCGACGACCTAGATCGTCATCTCGATGATTGAAAAGTCGTCCTCGAGCGCTTTGGAGCCGCGGACCTCCCAGCGGAAATGCCGGGTGGCCGATGCCATCGACCAGGCCTGACCTCAAGGGCCTGCGGTACGGCTTCCTGACGAAGCGCTTCGTTCACGAGAATCGTGCGATAAATCTGGGATATTCGTCGCTCTATCGGCGCTCGATAGCGAATCGATTTGCGAACCGCGAGATTGTTGCTAGACTGACGCGCACCCGCGGACGATCGCCACAATCGGGCGCACCGATGCTGCGCGCCCCGGGTTGAGGAGGAGTCGTGTCCAGCACGCGGCGTCTGACGGTCGCCCAGGCGATTGTCGAGTTTCTCGCTCAACAGCACACGCGTCGGGACGGCGTCGAACAGCCGTTCTTCGCCGGCGCCTTCGCCATCTTCGGCCACGGCAACGTCGCCGGGCTGGGAGCGGCCCTGCTGGAGCAGGCTGATCGGCTCCGCTGCATCCTTCCGCGCAACGAGCAGGCAATGGTGCACAGCGCCGTCGGCTTCGCCAAGATGAAGAACCGGCTCCAGGCCATGGTGTGCACCACGTCGATCGGTCCGGGCGCGACCAACATGATTACCGGCGCCGCCGTCGCGACGATCAATCGGCTTCCCGTACTGCTCCTGCCCGGCGACCTCTTCGCGACGCGCGCGCCCGCCCCGGTGCTTCAGCAACTCGAGTCGGCGCAGTCGCAGGACGTGTCGGTCAATGACTGCTTCAAGCCAGTCTCGCGGTATTGGGATCGGATCAACCGGCCGGAGCAGGTGATGACCGCGCTGCCGGAGGCCATGCGCGTGCTGACCTCCCCAGCGGAGACGGGTGCCGTGACCCTCTGCCTGCCGCAGGACGTGCAGACCGAGGCGTTCGACTTCCCCGAGGCGCTGCTCCGCAAGCGCGTTTGGACGATCCCACGTCTCCGGCCGGACGCGACGCTACTCGCCGACGCCGCCGCGCTGCTGCGCCAGGCGGCGAGGCCCGTGATCATCGCCGGCGGCGGCGTGCATTACAGCAACGCCATCGACAGCCTCCGGGCGCTCGTCGAGGCCACCAAGGTCGCCGTCGTCGAGACGCAGGCCGGCAAGGGCGCGCTGCCGTATGACCATCCACAGGCGCTCGGCGCCGTCGGTGTCACGGGCACGCCGGGCGCGAACCGTCTCACGCGCGACGCCGATGTCGTCCTCGTCGTGGGCTCGCGCCTCAGCGACTTCACGACTGCGTCCAAGAGTGCGTTCCAGAATCCGGCCGTGCGCTTCATCGGCCTCAACGTCACCGAGCTCGATGCGGGCAAGCACCAGGCGCTGCCGCTCGTCGGGGATGCGCGGGTGGCGCTCGACGAGCTGCGCCCCGCTCTCGCCGGATGGCAGACCTCCGTCCCGTATCGCGAGCAGATCGCGCGCGACCGTCTCGACTGGGAGGAAGAGATCGATCGGATCGTCGCGGGCGAGCAGCGCGCGGACGAGCTCGCCGCCGAGCCACCTCCCGCGCCGGAGGCCGCCGTCGACCGCGGACCTCAGACGCGAACCGGCGCGTCAAGCGCGACCCACGCATCCCGGCGGCAGGATGCGGGAGATCAGCGTCGCGCGATCAGCCAAGGGGAAGTCATCGGTGTGCTGAACGCGTTCGTCGGGTCGCGCGACGTCATCATCAACGCGGCGGGCAGCCTTCCGGGCGATCTCCACAAGCTCTGGCGCGCGCGCGACCCGAAGCAGTATCACCTCGAATACGGCTATTCCTGCATGGGCTACGAGATCGCTGCGGGCCTGGGCGTGAAGCTGGCGGCCCCGGATCGCGATGTCTACGTGCTGGTGGGCGACGGTTCCTACCTGATGATGGCGCAGGAGATCGCGACCGCCGTGCAGGAGGGTCTCCGGCTGACGATTCTCGTGCTGGACAATCACGGATTCGCGAGCATCGGGGCGCTCTCCGAATCGGTCGGTGCGCAGGGCTTCGCAACGGAGTATCGCCATCGGACCGAGCGCTCCGGCCGGCTCGACGGGCCGCTCGTGCAGGTGGACTTCGCGGCCAACGCGGGCTCGCTCGGCGCCTGCGTGCGACGCGCGGAGTCCCGGCATGCGATCGTCGAGGCGCTCCAGGCGGCGAAAGCAGCGCAGGAGGGTGTCACGGCCATCGTCATTCCCGTCGATCGAGACGCGCGGGTCGGCGGGCCGTCCGTGTGGTGGGACGTCCCCGTGGCAGAGACTTCCACGCTCCCGAGCGTGCAGGAGGCGCGTCGGCGCTACGTCGAGGCGCGGACGCAACGCCGCTCCTATCTGTAGAGATTCCGATCGCTCCAATGTCCACCACGACCACGGGATGAGGAAGGGTGCGGCACTACCCACGCGTTGCGCCGCGGCCGGCACGCAGGTGGTATCCGCACGAGTCACGGATGAGCAGGGACGTCTTCAGCACGACGGTCTTGAAGCCGCGCGGCTTCTTCTGGCCCTCGGGCGGGCTCAGCGTGTTGATGAGGAGCTCGGCTGCGGCCTGCCCGATCTCGTATTTCGGAAGGTTGATTGTCGTCAGCCGCGGCGAGAACGACTCGAGCCAGGGGTGATCGTCGCACGTAACGAGGCCGATGTCCTCCGGGCAGCGGAGCTGGTATTGGCGCAGCGCCGCCATGAAGCCGACGGCGCTCATGTAGTTCGCGACGAAGACGGCGTCCGGCTTCCGCTTGAGCAGCGTGATGCCGGCGTCGTAGCCATCCTGGACGCGGAAGTCGCCGGACACCACGAGGTCGGGATCCACGGCGAGGCCGCCCGCTGCCAGCGCCTGCTCGTAGCCGACGAAGCGGCGCCGCGACGTGCTCACCTGCGGCCCGTTGAGCATGCCGATTCGGCGATAGCCCAGACGTACCAGATGCGCGACGGCCTCGTACGCGCCGCCCTCTTCGTCGACCGTCACCACGTCGGATCTGAGGCCGGTCCCGAAGCGCATCAACTGGACGAGCGGCACACCGAGCGTTTTGATCTGCTCGCCGATGTCGGCGGGGATCCGGCCGCGGGCCTTGGTCAGCAGGATGCCGTCGACGCGCTTGGCGAGGAACAAGCGGAGCGACTGCGCCTCCTTCACGGGGTCGTCGTCGCTGTTGGCGAGCAGCAGCTCGTAGCGGCGGCTGCGCGCGCCGTCCTCCACGCCGCGGACGACGGCGGGCCAGAACGGGTTCGCGATGTTGAGGGCGATCATGCCGAGCGTCTGGGTCCGCTGGCGGGCGAGGCTGCGGGCGACGAGGTTGGGCTGGTAGTTGAGCTCGTGGACCGCGCCGGTCACGCGCGCCCTGAGGGCGGGGCTGACGTAGGCGGTGTCGTTGAGGACCGCGGACACGGTGGCCGTCGAGACGCGGGCGCGCTTGGCGACATCGAAGATCGTGGCCATCGGGGCGACCTCCAGGCTGGCGACGCGCATTCTAGCAAGCGGGCGGTGTGTTCGCAAAGCGCTTAGCTCCAGAGCGTGCCCGTGCGCGCGCCGCGGATGTCTGCGCACGCTTGACGCGCGGTTGACAGTGAGCGGCGCGGCGAGCGTATACTAGCGGCTTACGCGCCAGGACTGCCC
>JBOGIN010001073.1:0-2055 GCA_050742275.1 Vicinamibacteraceae bacterium | reverse complement strand
GATGAGCCGTTCCTGCGGCACGCACAGCAGCTCCGCGAGCCTCACGTTGCAGTAGACAACGACGCCGTCAGCATCGAGCGTTGCGGCGCCCTGCTGCATTTGCTCGACGAACAGGCGGTAAGGGCGGTCAGCGCCCTCGAGGGTATAGATGCGGCGCCCGTTCGGCTTGTCGACGACGAACGCGTCGACGACGCCGTCGCGAATCGCACGTATGGTGTCCTCGGCTTCGTCGAGCCGCCGCCGGAGCTCCGCATTGTCCGCCCGCAACTGGTCGACGCTCATACCGCTTTGCAACCACGTCCCAAGATTCTCACCGCAAGTCCAGGGCGACCAGCACCCGCTCGCGGTCGGACAAATGCCCGGTCAATCGCCGCCGCGGTGCGGGCGGCTTCTTCACCAACGTCGGCGCCGCGACGACCCGTTCATCCCTTGCCAGTGTCGGCTGCTGATAGATGTCGATGACGCGAAGGTCGTATCTATCGTGCAGGCGTTCTTCGCAAATCGCCTTGATGGCCATGAATGCTTCCGTAGAACGGCGCGTCATACCGGTGATGTACAGCTCTAAGACATAGCGCTCGTTCATTGGAGCGGCGGGGCCCGACGCGTCGAAGCGGCAGTTAATCCTCGAGCTCAGTGTTGGCATAACGGCGTGCTTCACGGCGCTGCCCGCCTGCCTTCGCATCCCACCGTCGTTCTTTGCGCAAACGCGGTACCGCAGGGAGCCCCGGATGGGCCGGACGCAACGGCCAGAACCACGAGACTGGAGCCCGCGATGAGGGGAGGCCTTACGCCAATCGGTGCTCGTCTCTCGCAGGTCGGAACTGAAAAGGTAGGCACGGCTCCAGGCCAGTGGTACCGTAAACGAACATACCAGGTACATTTCGCGCCTGATTTCGATGCACAGAGAGCCTGTTACTGCCCGCTCCCGTTCTGCTGGGGCTTCCCAGAGGAGCGCCTGGCCGTAGAAAGCGTCGAGGGGCCTCCCGTGAAAGGCGCCAACGCGACCGAAGCGCTCAGGCCGTCAGGCGTGGCTTCTCGCTTGGCACGTACCCTTGAACCCTGTCGTGGAGGCGCTGGTAGATAGCGGCGTATTCACGGGCCATGCGCGCCGCCGTGAACCGGCGCTCGAACGTGGCGCGGACCTGGCGGCGGTCCAGCCGCTGCAGTGCTTCCAGCGCACGGACCGCTTCCGACACCGAGTCCACGCAGAATCCCGTAACGCCATCGTCCAACACTTCGGCAACCGAGCCGCCGCGGAATCCAATCACCGGCGTCCCGCAGGCCATCGCTTCAATCATCACCAGCCCGAACGGCTCCTGCCAGTCGATGGGGAACATCAGCGCGTACGCCTGACCGAGAAAGTCGCCCTTGTCGACCTCGCTAATTTCCCCCAGGTACTCGACGCCCGGCAAGGCGAAGAGCGGCTTGATCGCTTCCTTGAAATACTCTCGGTCCACGTTGTCGACCTTTGCGCCGATCTTGATCGGGAGTCCCACTTGCTGCGCGATGGCGATCGCCCGGTCGACGCGCTTCTCGGGAGAGATCCGGCCGAGAAATGCGAGATAGTCGCCCCGTCGTTCGTGGAGGGGATACAGATCCGCCGGCAGGCCATGATGGATGGTTCCCTGCCAGTTGGCCCAGGGCAACGACGCGCGGTGCGCCATCGACGCCGAGACGAGCGGCATCTCTGCAAACTCCCGATAGAGCGGCAGCAGCTCCGGCAGGTCCAACCGGCCGTGCAGCGTCGTCAACTGACACACCGCTTGCCGGCGGCTCAGTGGGAAATGCAGATAGTCGATGTGGTAGTGGATGATGTCGAAGGTTTTCGCCTCACGCGCAACCAGCTCCAGGAGGAGGATGTGGTGGGCGAGTGGATCGGCGCAGCTCGGCGACGAGCGCAGCGACTCTGGGCATGGGGACACCAGTCGTGCGGAAGTCGTCGAATCACCGCTCGCAAAGAGCGTAACCTCATGGCCTTGCCGGAGGAGCTCTTCGGTCAGGTAAGCAACGACGCGCTCCGTTCCCCCATAGTAGCGGGGCGGTACGCTTTCATAC
>JBOGIN010001072.1:0-2576 GCA_050742275.1 Vicinamibacteraceae bacterium | reverse complement strand
GTCCTGCACGATCTCGGGAATCCCAGCGACGTCGGTCGACACGCACGGCGTCCCGAGCGCCATCGCTTCGAGGAGCACGGTGGGGAGGCCGTCCCGGTCGCCGTCTGCAGCCACGACACACGGCGCCGCCAGCACGGCCGCGGTCTGCATGTGCCGAACCACGTCGGCACGAGGACGCGGGCCCAGCAGCTCGACGCAGGAGTCCAACTGGAACCGGTCGACCTGCTCGCGCAGCGCGGCCTCGAGAGGGCCGGCGCCAACGATGTGGCAGCGGAACGGCTCGCCCGCGCGATGCAGGATCGCGCACGCGTCGATGAGGTCCGCGAAGCCCTTCTTCTCGACGAGCCGCCCTACTGCGAGGACGATCGGCGCGCGATCCTCAGGGGGCTGATAAATGAACTCGTCGAGCGGAATCCCGTTGTAGACACGCGTCACCCGCTCAGCGGCCGCACCGTAGGCTCGGTGCAGATGGTCGACGTTGTAGTCGCTGACGGTGATCACCGCAGCAGCCCGCTCCAGCTTGCGGTGCAGGTCATCCGGCCGCACCTCTGGCCCGTAAATGTCCCTCGCATGCGCGGTGAAGCTGAAGGTGATGCCAGCCATGCGGGCGGCCATCATGGCCACGGTGGTCGGCGCGGTTGCGAAGTGCGCATGCAGGTGCAGGATGCGGCGCTCGACAACGTGCTGCGCGAGGACCGCCGCCTGCCAGACGTCACGTGCGACTGCCGCCGGCATCTCCGACACTGCCGACCAGATGTCAGGGACTCGGCACGCCGCGTGCTGCAGCATCGACCAGAAATCGTTGGACCGCAGACTGTCGGACGGGAGGTAGGTCACCGGCGCCCGCACACGCGCGATCGCGTCTTGGAAGTGCGTGTCACAGCACGGACGGAGAGAAAAGATCTCGACGGGCGCGCCCGCCGCTTCGTGCGCCAGAATCTCGTTGACGATAAACGTCTCTGAGAGCCGCGGATAGCGCTTGACGACGTACCCCACCGACGATCGATCAGGCGAGGGCATGCCCTGTCCTCCTGAAGGTGCTGCACGGCACGGGAGCCCCGCCGTCGAGCAGGGCCTGGAGCAGCTCAGGAACCCTGCGCAAGCCGCCGAAGTCGAGCGCAGCCCGTGCCGGCGGCGGCGCTCCGAGGTCTTTGGCGAGCCACGCGCTGATGTTGTCTGGCGTCACGCTGCGCGGGTCGAGCGTGTACACCAAGCCGAGCGCTGCGAGGCGCTCGGCGCGAATGGCCTGCTCGCGCCGCGGCTTCACGCGGGGGACGATCAGCGCGTGCTTTTCGAAGGAGAGAATCTCGCACGTCGTCCCGTACCCGCCCATGGCCACAACCCGATCCGCGCGAGCGAGCAGCGCGGCCGGCTCGTGCACGAACTCCAGCACTCGCAGCCGGCTGTTATCCGCCGCGCGCCGCCCGATGTCCCGTCGCATTCCTGTCGGCATGAAGGGTCCGGTGACGAGCACGGCATTGGTGTCCGAAGGAAGAGCCGCGCGCGTGAACGCGTCGGCCAGACGGGCACCGTCCTGACCGCCGCCGACTAGTCCGACGACGAGCCTGCCCGGCGGAAGGGCGAGCCGGTCGAGGAGCGTGTGCTCTCCGTCGTCTGCGAACGCGAGGCGGGCTCGTTGATCCAGGTAGCCAGCAAACTGCACGCGCGCGGAGATCTCCGAGCCGAAGCCGTATTCGACGCGAGGATCGCAAATGCGCGCGTCACCGTAGACCCAGATCGCGTCGTAGTAGTCTCGAATCGCCTGTTCGTTGGCGGCGCGGCGCCATTCGGTTCGGACGACCGAGGGCTCGTCGATGAGGTCTCGCAGCCCGAGCACGACGCGCGTGCGGCCCGTGACGCTCAGCGCGCGCAGCGTCGGATCCAGCTCACGAAGCGCGCCGCGCGGCACGTTGTCGACGATGAACACGTCCGGCTGAAACGCTTCGAGCGCTGCCTGGATGGCGCCAGCACGCAGCGTGACCAGCTCCTGCAGCGCGATCGGCATGTGACGCGTGCCGTACCGGCCGTTGCCGCCCTTCGACAACGCCGGGAGCGTCAGACAGTCGACGCCCGGCGGCATCGTGAACGCGGCTGCCTCGCGGGCACCCGCGATGACGAGACTCACTGCTTTCAGCGACCACGCGCGCAGCGACTGCGCGAGCAGGATGTTGCGACGCACGTGGCCCAGACCCATCGTGTCGTGCGAGTACAGCGCAATCCGGGCCGGCCGCGTCGTCATCTCGTTGTAGCGTTGCTCACATACGCTTCCAGTCGCGGCTCGATTCGCTCTGTTGAGCACAGGTATGGCATTCATGACGTGTCACGGAGTCATCGCACCGCGACGCTGAGGCGAGGCCAACCCCCACAGCCGGACATGCGACCGGGCGATTGGGCAGCGTCGGCGGCTCCAAGCGCACCGTTGTGCACTCGTTACATGAAGGGTGGGGAAGGGAATCAGGAAATATAGGGTGGCTGCGGGCGCCGCGGGACGCTCGCGAGGATCGTGGCGGGGACGCTGAACGCGATGGCCATCGGCCCGAACGGCCGATCGTGACGGGTCGCCCCTTGATATACGT
>JBOGIN010001071.1:0-3789 GCA_050742275.1 Vicinamibacteraceae bacterium | reverse complement strand
GACCAGCAGGGGAACGTCCTCGGGCCGCGCGCGGAGCGGCGGCAGTTGAAGCGGGAAGGCACTCAGCCGGTAATAAAGATCGCTGCGGAGCAGGCCCGACCGCACCGCATCGATGAGATCGCGGCTGGAGGTCGCGATGAGACGCACCCTCGTCTCGGTGCCGGACGCCGCCGCGGGTTGGCCGCCTGTCTCCAACAGCCGAACCACCTGCTGCTGCGCATCGGGCGGTAGATCCGCGACCTCGTCGAGCAGCAGCGTGCCGCCGCGCGCAGCGGCCAGTTGCCCCGGATCGTCGGCGCTCGTCTCCGCAACGACGTGGCTCTCCTCTCCCAAGAGCGCCGCGGCGATGAGCCCGGCCCGAAGCGTTGCGCAATTCACTTTGACGAGCGGCCGGTCAGACCGGGGTGATCGCCGGTGCAGCGCCCGGGCGACGAGCTCCTTGCCGGTACCGGTCTCCCCGGTGATGAGCACTGGCAGCTCGGTAGACGCCACCTGGTCGAGAGCATCCAAGACAACGCGGATCGCCTCCGACTGGCCAATCACCTCTCGAAACGCCTGCGTGCGGCTCAGCTCGGATCGCAGCGCCACGTTCTCTGCTTCGAGCTGATCACGGAGCCGACGAATCTCGTCGTTCGCCATCGCGTTGGCGGTTGCCACGCCCATGGCGCGCGCAACGTCCTGGAGCACCGCCAACGCCATATCCGTGAAGCCACGCGGCACCCGACGCGCGAACACCGCCACGCCGATGAGCGACCCACGAACCAGCAAGGGAATGCTCGCGTACGCCCGAATGCCGGCTGCCGCGAGCCGCCTCTCGTGCGGATACCAGGCTGGCTCCGCGAGCAGGTCGACGCACGTGTAGGTCTGCCCGGACCGCACCCGCGCCGCGAGCACCGACCCGGCATGCGGCCGGAGCGGGCGATCCTGCGCCCCCTCGAGCGGCCGCTTCATCGCCGCGAGAACCGCCGCCGCTGCCTCGGGCGACTCCCCGACCAAATGAAACGCGTACGGGCGGCCGCCCTTCCCCTCTTCGAATCCAATCAAGCTCACCGCATCGAATGCGATCAGCGGCACCAAGAGATCAGCCACCGTGGCCAACACCGTGTCGAGGTCTCGCTCCGCGTTGATGGCTTCCCAGGCACGCAACACCAGCGCATGCCGATCCCCGTCGCGAAGCGGCAACGACGAGACATCCTGTCGCGATCGCACGGTTCAGTGTAACAAGTATTGACCACGAATTCGCAAGATCTTGTGAACATGGAACCCACGAGGTCTGCAGGGCGTAAGCGAGAGTGTTGACACACGTCGCGTAACAGCGGCGATTCGTTCGGAGAGACTCATGACCCTCTATACCGTCGCCCTTTTCCTGCATGTCGTAGGCGCCATGATCTTCTTTGGAGGGCTGGCCATCGAAGGAGTCGCGCTTCGGCAGATCCGGCGAGCCACCACCCATGAACAACTGCGCGAGTGGCTGGGTGCTGTCCAATCACTCGGCCGGCTCGTGGGGCCGTCGCTTCTCATCGTGCTCGTGACCGGCATGTACATGGCCGCCACCGTGTGGCCGTTCCCGTGGGTCGGGATCGCGCTCGTCGTGCTGGTCCTTTTTGCCATTCTCGGAATCGGCCTGAGCGGCCGCCGCATGCGGCGGATTGGGAAGGAGACGGGCGCCGCGACGGGACCTATGACCGGCGCGCTCGCCCAGCACATCCACGATCCGCTGCTCGTGGTCTCATGGCGCCTTCGGGTGGCGCTCGTCCTCGGGATTGTCTATCTGATGACGACGAAGCCCGTGACCGCGCACGCGCTCACCGCCGTGGCGGTCGCCGCCGTTGTCGGCATCCTCTGGTCGCTGCCGCTCTTGGCTCGTCGAGGGCGGGCCCAGGCAACGGCGTAACGGCAGGGGGTGGCGGCAATCGTGAGCACGCGCGGCGCGTCGACGCCATCGATCCGCCGACGCGCCGCTGACTCTCGATTACCACTCGTAGCGCAGGTTCGCCTGCATGCACCGGCCCGCCGCGCCGTCACAGGTCGCCAGCGTCGAGTTGTACTGCCCGAAGCTGGCGGCGCGGTCTGGAAACGCATCGATGTCCGACACGTCGAAGCGCGCCGTGTTCGTCAGGTTGAACACGTCCCAGCGGAAGCGCAGGCGGTGGCCGAACGGGAACGTGAACGACTTGCTGACACTGAAGTCGACCCCGAAGTAGCCATCACCGCGCAGGAGATTGCGGATGCCGGTCTCCCCCGGATAATCGCGCCGGAAGAAGCCCACCGCTCCCTGCGGGTCCTCGAATGGGCTGGGGAATCCGTTCAGCGCATCCTTCGTCCGTGCGGTCGGCGGCAGGCTGCCGGCGTCGGCCAGCGAGGCGTTGCCCTGGATGTTCCAGTTGGTGGCCCAGCAGGAACGACAGTTGATCACATTGAACGGGTAGCCGCTCGTCCAGCGGAAGATGCCGCTCATCGCCCACTCACCGATGATGGCGTTGAGCGGACCGCCGACATCACCACCGATCGCCTTTCCCCTGCCAAACGGCAACTCCGTCAACCAGCTGAAATTGATCTGATGCCGGACGTCGTAGTCCGAATACGAGTAGTTCAGGTCAGGCTGGAAGGTATTGACCAAGAACCCGGAATAGCCGCCCGCGCCGGCGTTGTCGAAGCTGTCGCCCCGCTCCGTCTCGGACCCATGGTCCTTCGCCTCCGACAGCGTGTAGTTGAGATGGAACTGCACGCCCTGCGCAAAGCGCTTCCGCAGTGAGAGCTGGAGCGCGTGGTACTCCGATCGACCGATGGTGCTGCGCGCTGACAGCGCGTCGTATTGCTGGCCGAAGTAGGCAAACGGCCCGAAGCGGCTGCACGCTGGATCGCAGAACTGATCAGCGGACCAGAGTCCTGTGATGTAGTCGGGCGAGACCGCCTGATAGAGGTCGGCCATGACCTGCGTGGCGCTGAGGCCGGCGCCTGCGGCGCCCGGAAAGAGATGCTCCCAATAGGGAATCGCCGCCATGCCTTCGATGCCGTTCGCGGCGTTGTCGATGAGCAGCCGTGCCGCGGTGAAGTAATCCATCCCCGACTCGGGATCGACGAGGTTCAGCGGCATCGCGAGGTCTCGGCGGACCAACTGGTTGCGCCCGACTCGGCCGACGTAGGCCGCCTCGATGCCGAAGCCTGCGCCAAGGTCGCGCCCAACCACGACATTGAAGACATGTGAGTAGGGCGTAACGGCCATGTCGTCGATGCTCTCGGTGATGACGCCCGCGCCGATTTCGGGAGTCTGCGGAAAGCCACCGGGCGGCGCCGGCTGCAGGAGCTGTGTCGGCTCGACGTCCAACCCCTGGAAGCGTGCATCCGGGTTCGTCTCGTTGACCGTGTTGACCGGCGTCGTCAACTCTGTCGACAAGCCAAAGGAGCCCCCATCGTCGAAGGACGTCGCAAGCCCCGCGCCAATGCGGTCGTAGACCAATGCGTACCCGCCGCGTACGACCGTCTTCTCGGTTGGTGTCCAGGCCGCCGATACGCGTGGGCCGAAATTGTTGTAGTCCCAGTCGTAGAAGCCAGGCCCATCGTTCCTCGGTCCGGCGGGCTCGAACGTAATGAGTGGGCTTGCGTTCGACGGGATACCAGCCAGCATGTTCGCCTCCCGCTCGGCGAACCACGCTCCCATGCTCGGCCGCGGCGCCACCTGCACGCCGTTCGCCTCGTACGGGGGGGAATAGAGACTGTAGCGGACGCCAGCGGTGACGGTGAGGTTGTTCCTGACCTGCCAACTGTCCTGGATGTACATGTCGTACT
>JBOGIN010001070.1:0-2705 GCA_050742275.1 Vicinamibacteraceae bacterium | reverse complement strand
GGAGTCAGCGCAGGCAGTAAGCAAGGCGGTCGCCGCGGCGGGAGACCGTGCCGTGCTGCTGACCGTCGGTATCGACGGCAGCGAAGGTCTCATCGCTGTCAAGCCATGAGGATGGCCGTCGATTGTTGCGTGTGAGCCCGAAGCGAGGCGCCAGGCGGCTTACGAGCCGTAGCTTGTGAAAAGCCACACAGGCTGGCGCCTCGCTCTCAGCACCGCGCTCACTCCGACTCGCTGCGGGCAGCCGTTGGTCGCAGCACCCTCCCGCCCGTGTCCCCGGTGAGCTCTCCCCGCTGCAGCGCGACAACGCCATTGACGATGACGGCGGACAGGCCTTCGGCCAGTTGGTGGGGATCGTCGTAGGTCGCCCGGTCGCGCACGGCCGCCGGATCGAACACCAGCACGTCGGCCGCGGCGCCTTCGCGCAGGACGCCGCGATCGCGCAAGCCAAGCACCTCTGCCGGAAGCGCGGTCATGCTGCGGAGCGCCGCCTCCAGCGTCACGGTCTTCCGCTCACGCACGAACAGCGCGAGCTTTCGCGGAAACGCGCCGTTGTTACGAGGATGCGGCTTGCCGACCCCCGGCAACGTGAGCCCGCCGTCGCTCGACGTCATGGTCCAGGGCTGACGCATGATTTGCTCGATATCATCCATCGACATGTTGAACGACACAACCGACGCATCGCCCCGCTCGACGAGCGTGAGGGCGGTCTCCTCGGCGCTCGCGTTCTGCCCGCGTGCGATCTCTTCGAGCTTCTGCCCTTCCAGCCCGCGGTCGGGAGCGAACGCTGCAATGACGAGGGATGACGGCCCGCCTCTGCGCTGGATGTTCTCCGCCACTTCCGCGAGCAGCCTCTGGCGCGTGTCTGGCGCTCGCAGCCGCTCGAGCAGCGCCTCGCGGCCTCCCGCCTGCGCCCATCGCGGAACGAGCGCCCCAATCAAGCTCGTCGACGAGGCTTCATACGGATACTGATCGGCAAACAGCCGCGCACCTCGCTTGCGCGCCGCGGCAATGTGCTCGATGCAAGTCGCCGCCTTGCCCCAGCTCGCCGGTCCCAGGGCCTTCATGTGCGAAACGATGCCGGTCGTGCCGGTGGCTTCGGCAATCTGGATGATCTCCGCGACGGCCGAGACCAGACCGACCGAGTAGCTGTCCTCGTCGCGGATGTGGCTGCTGTGCATGCCACCGCGCTCGGCCACGACGCGCATCAGCGCAATCAGCTCGTCGGTTGTCGCGTAGCTGCCAGGCGCGTAGAACAAGCCAGACGACAGGCCGAACGCACCCTCCTCCATCGCCTGCCGGACGAGGCGCTGCATGCGCTCGAGCTCTTGCGCCGTCGGCGCTCGATCGGCCATGCCGAGCACGGCGCTTCGCACGGCCCCGTGCCCAATCAACGGCGCCACGTTTACGCCGGGACCGGCGGCTTCGAGCTCGGCGCGCTGCGATGCGAGGTCCACGGGGCCTCCGCCGTCGGGGTTGATGACGACCGTCGTCACGCCTTGCGCGATGAGCGCCCGCGCCTGGCTCAACGGAGCGCGTGTCAACGATTCACCGGCATGCGAATGGACGTCGATGAACCCCGGTGTCACGAGCTTTCCGCGCGCGTCGATGACGAGGCCGGCCGATGCGGTGGCGAGGCTGCCAATCGACGCGATGCGGCCGCCGGAAATCCCGACGTCGGCTGGCCGCATCTGGTTGCTGAGGCCGTCATACAGGCGGCCTCCCCGCACGATCAGGTCGAACTGGCGGTCCCCCTCACTCTCACCCTGCGCCCGGCAGCCCATGGGGCCTGCGATGATACCCAGGAGCAGTGCGCACGCCACCGCCGCGCGAGCCGTTCGCGATAACATGACAGACTCATGGTGCTGGTGGATCACTTGCGGTCGCCATGGCATGGCGAGTCACTGTACCATAGAGATCCGGGCTCGGAGGTGGTGGCCATGTTCGATCCAAAGTTGTGGCGGAATCGTCCGTCTGACGGTAAGCCGTTTCGCGCGAATGACGAACCGGAGCGTCCAGGCGCGCGGGTGCTGCACTTCCCGCGTTTGGGTGGCGACGTGCGCGCCGCACGCGACTGGCTCTCCACCGATGAGGCACAGCGCCTGCTCCTCGGCCTCTGGGGGAGCACGCTTGCCGTCTTGGGAATGAGGCGACGCTCGGTCGGTGGGTGGCTCCTTGGCCTCGTTGGCGGAGCGGTCGCCTTCCGCGCCGCGCTTGGCAAGAACGACCTCGCGCAACTGCGACGTCGTGGACGAAGCGCGCAGGCGCCAACGCCGTGGCCGACCTTCGACAGCGACTCGGTCGCGGAAGCGTCCGACGAGTCGTTCCCCGCCAGTGACGCACCCGCGTGGACGTCAATCACCGGGACGCACCCGCAGAGTGAAGACTAAGCGGGTGTCGTTTCTCCCGTGCGCTACGATTACACTATTGACCGTGTCGATGAGCGCCCGTAGCTCAGTTGGATAGAGCGCCGGCCTTCTAAGCCGGATGTCGCAGGTTCGAATCCTGCCGGGCGCGCCACTCGCCGGCGGCGAGTCGCTTGGCCAGCCAGTCCTCAGCCACGCGCCGCGCCCTGCGGGCACGCCGCCGTGGTCGAATCCTGCCGGGCTCTCGATCAACACTCTCGCGCGTCGATCTCGCGTGCCGCTGATTCTCGCGGCGGCGGGTTCGCACGGTGATTATCCCCTCGTCTCTTGCGAGTACTCCGA
>JBOGIN010001069.1:0-11425 GCA_050742275.1 Vicinamibacteraceae bacterium | reverse complement strand
GGGATCGCCTCCGGCGCCGGCCGTGGCACGGCCGCCGCTGCGACGCGCTTCTTCTCGACCTAGAAGATCAGCGCCAAGGAGCCGTCGGAGGGGCCGCCGACGCGCTTCCGTCCAATCCCCAACGCGTGCGCCCCGCAGCGGAATCAACCGCTTGCTCCTCTCCAGCCTATCCCTGGGCGCCTCTACCTTCCGTAGAACCCTCGAAACGCCCAGGGCGCGCGCCGGTCGCCCGAACGTGCCTACGTCGTCAAAAGAATTCGACAGCGTAGCCAACGAAGATTGCCGGATACTCCACGCCAGCACCACAACACGACACATAAGAGTGCTGAGAAAGGAGAGAGGTAGTGAAAGCTATGGACAATCCCCGTCGTCACATCATGAAGAGGTTTGGGACCGCACTCGCTGTGACCGTGGCGATGTCAATCGCTTTGGCCACACCGACGACAGTCGCGGGGCAGGATCAGGAGGCGAATGCTCAGAAGAGACCCACGGCGGCTGACGTCATTGACACCGCTCAAGCGTTGGAGCAGGCCCGCGTAGCGGGACTCACGGATGAGGAGGCCGTCGAATTGCAGGCGAAGGTGGAGAAAGAGATCGCCCTGACGGATGGCATTCAGGTCGCCGCCAACGAGGTGTTATGGGGGGATGGAGCAGGTGCAACGACGATCCCGCTGCCGGGAGAGAGGTATGCCCGTAGGCTCGGTAGTCCTCAACCGCAACAGTACGCGCGCTGTGACCCTGAGGAATTCTGCACATTTGAAGGTTCCGTTTACAGGGGCAAGATGCGCAGGTACTGGAAGTGCGACGTGCATCCGACTCTGTACTATTTCTACTCTTGGGTGAACAACCAAGTTCCACAAGGATCTGCCCGTACGGTGGCGACGTTCTATGGCGCTGACATAAGTCGAAACACGCCGCCTGCATACAGCAGGAACCCAAACACCACTGTAGGTGATTGGTCCTTATGGCTCAGGAACTGTCGGTGAGACGAAGTGTCGAGGCCTCCGCCGGGGCCTCGGCAGTCGGGCTCGGTGTCCCCTGCCGGCTCGGCTCCGTCCTTTATCCACTCTTTCTCACGCACGGAGACGTTCCAGGAACGGCGTTGCCTCGCAAGTAGCGACCGGCTGCATGGTTACGGTATCGCGCAACGGCTCAAAGTGATCTCACGGGACGCGCTGCACTCGGTGAAAGCTCCCTGTATCCGGCGCTGCAACGTCTCCTGTTGAGGCGCGCTGGCGGGTCCGCAGCGCCCATCTTCTTTGGATTAGCTGATGTGGGTGGGCCGCTGCCAGGCACTACCAGTCGACCTCCGTTCTACGAGGGGGCGCTCGATGACGTGTGTCGTCCGGACGGCGCGTGATCCAGCCGGCGCCGCTGCGTCGGCCTGCGCGGCCGTGGCAGCTATCGACCCAGGACTGCCGCTGGCGAATGCCCGGCCTGGAGGTGGTTCAGCCGCCGGTGCCCAGCCTCGGTTCACGCGCTTCCTGGCTCGGCACTCGTGGTTCGGGGCTCGGTGCTCGCGGATTGGGGCGCGAGCGCGAATTCGCCCTCCCATTGCGCGACGATGACCGTCGCGAGGCAGTTGCCGACGACGTTCGTCATGGTGCGCCCCATGTCCATCAGCTCGTCCACGCCGAGGAGGAGGGCAACACCCTCGAGCGGTAAGCCAAAGCTGGCGAGCGTGCCGGCGAGAACCACCAGCGCCGCGCGCGGCACGCCCGCGACGCCCTTGCTGGTGAGCATGAGCGTCAGCAACATCGTGATCTGCTGACCCGTGGTGAGCTCGACGCCGGCCGCCTGCGCCACGAAGACCGCCGCCAGCGACAGATAGAGCGTCGTCCCGTCGAGATTGAAGCTGTAGCCGAGCGGCAAGACGAAGGCGACGATTCTGCGAGGCACGCCCAGCCGCTCGAGCGCCTGCATCGCCCGCGGCAGAGCCGCCTCGCTCGACGTGGTTGAAAACGCGATCACCGCCGGCTCACGCACGGCCTGAATGAAGCGCCGGACCGGCACCCTGAACATCAGCGCGACGGGCAGTAGGACGCCGAGAATGAACACGATCAGCGCGACGTACAGCGTGCCCACCAGCCAGGCGAGATTCCACAGCACGGACAACCCGCCGTGGCCGACCGTGTAGGCCATCGCCGCACCAACGCCGATCGGCGCGTAGCGCATCACGATGTCGGTAAAACGAAACATCGTCTCGGCTACCGCCTCGCACCAGGCAACGACCGGTCGACCGCGCTCGCCGATCATCCCCAGCGCAATCGCGAACAGGATACTGAACACGACGATCTGCAGCACGTCGCCCCTGGCCATGGCGTCGATCACCGACTCGGGAACGGTGTGCAGCAGGATCTCATCCCATGTCTGGGGTGTGGTCTTGAGCGCGTCTTCCTGGGGAGGCGGGAGCGACACGCCATCGCCGGGCCGCGTAATGTTCACCGCCACCAGCCCGATGACGAGCGCGATCGTCGTCACCACCTCGAAGTAGATGAGGGCGCGCACGCCCATGCGGCCGACCACCTTGACGTGGCCTGCGCCGGCAATGCCCGCCACCAGCGTGGCGAAGAGCAATGGCGCGATGATCATCTTGATCATCCGGAGAAACAGTTGGCTGAACGGCCGGATGTACGCCACCGTGTCCGGATTGTTGGCGTTGACGAACGCGCCGATGACAATGCCGATGCCGAGTCCGATGAGGATCTGTGTCGTGAGGGAGAGGCGACGACGGGGAGGGGTGGGCGACTCGGTGTCGTTCACGCGGCACGCTCGCCGGGATGGGCCGAACCAGACAAGACAGCCGAACCAGACAAGACAGTGGTCATCGGTCGATTCATATCGCGGCCCATCATAAACGACAAGATGAAACGGGCGGAACCCTCGGCCAGCCGGGCCGTCTCGTGTACACGGGTGGGGCGCCAATCCAATGGGCGTGCCCCGGCGTAATATCTGACCTTGCTCGCTGACGAGACGCCCGAAGGCCGCCCGAGCGTGGCTCTCGCGAACGAGAGATACTGCATTGACGACCAGCCTGCGGCATCGCCGCCCCAAGAAAGGCGACGGCAACCGCGTCGTCCGGGAGGAGCACGAGTGGCACAGCCGGGAGTCCTGCTCATTACAGGCGCAAGTCGTGGGATCGGCGCCGCAACTGCACGTCTTGCGGCGCAGCGGGGCTGAGCGATTTGCATCGACTACCGCGCCGCACGTGAACAGGCCGACGCGCTCGTGGCGGAGCTAGAGGGGGCCGGCGCGAGGGCTGTTGCCGTCCAAGCGGATGTGTCCGTCGAGGCGGATGTCGTGCGGCTGTTCGAAACCTGCGACCAGCGGCTCGGGCGGCTTGCGGGCCTCGTGAACAACGCGGGCATTCTCGAACGGCAGATGCGTGTCGAACGTCTGGATGCCGACCGCATCAGGCGGATTCTCGCGACCAACGTGATTGGCGCCTTCGTATGCGCGCGCGAGGCGGTTCGACGGATGTCCACCAGCCTGGGCGGGCGCGGCGGCGCGATCGTCAATGTGGCGCCATTAGCCATGTCGCGCGCCGCCGGATGCTCGATCTCCTCGCAGGGACGGAGCACCACGTCAACGAGATTGCTGGTCATTTCGCCATGAGCCGTCCGGCGGTGTCCCAGCACCTCCGCATCCTGCTCGATGCCGGTCTCGTGACCGAGCGGCGGCACGGTCGGGAGCGTCGCTATCGCCTCGTTCCCGAGCGGCTCGGCCCCGTGCGGGACTGGATCGCGCATTACGAGCGGTTCTGGGACGACCACCTGCAACGTCTCAACGATCGTTTGAGGAAACGGAGGCAGCAATGACGAAGAGCATCCAGCGAGAGATCGTGGTTCCAAGTTCGCGGGAAGAAGTGTGGCGGGAGCTCACCGACAGCGCCGCGCTCGCCGAGTGGATGTACCCGAACGACTTCGAGCCGCGCGTCGGTCACCGCTTCACGTTTCAGGTCCCGCCGAACCCGAAAGCCGGTTTCGACGGCATCGTGCGCTGCGAGGTGCTGGTGTGCACGCCGCCTAGCTCGCTCGCGTACTCATGGACCGGTGGACCAGTCGTCAATACGCGGGTGACCTACCAGCTCGAGCCCGACGGTGACGGGACGCGGCTCATCTTCCAGCACTCCGGCTTCGATCTCTCGCAGCCGTGGGGTGAACCAGCGCTCAAGGGAGCCGAGTTCGGCTGGATGAAGATGCTCGACGCGTTGGTCGAGGGACTCGCAACCGCGCGCCACGAATAACCACGAGATCGGGGCGGGGGTATGCCACGCGTGGGAACACCCCTTACCTCGCTCCGCGAGCCGTCACCTCCTCGATTTGCCAGCCTCGGTCGGTGCGTTCCAACTGGAACGCCCAGGACATCTGCTGAACCTGCGGTGTGGGATCGCCTATCCGTTGGACGTACCGCAGGGCGCCCGCACAGCTCGCCGTCGCGGTGCCACCTTCGACATCGAACTTGCAGCGGTCGAACGACAGTTGCTGCGCCACGAGCGTGCTGAACGCCCGCGCCAGGGCTCCCGTGTCGACGGTTGGCCAGACGAGCGCCGTCGAGCTCGCATCGAGCTGATTGTACGATTCCTGATACGCACGCACCACGCGCTCGATATCGGGAAGATCGCCCAAACCGCGTGTCGCGGCGCTGACGTCTCGGTCAGGCATGGGCCGGACGACCGCGGACAATCGTGCGGTGGCCACTGGCGGAACCGACGGGGCAGGCTTTGCGAGCACGGAGCTGCCTGCGACCGGCCTGGTTCGTAGAAGCGCAAGCGGCTGCGGTGGCAAGGTGGCCGGTGCGCTTGAGAGCGGCTCGAGAGACCGTGGCGCTGCGGCGGGTGACGCGGCAGTCGTCGCTGCGCGTGGCGCCTCGAGCGCATCCGGCCGCACCCGCGAGGGCTCGACCTCGGGTAACGGTGGCGGGGCATCCGTCGCGTCGGGCGCCGATACGGCGGCGTCTGGCCGCAGCGTGGACGGCGGCAAATCGGCCGTTGACGCGACAGGTGCGCTTGGCTCGGCTGCACGAGCCCGCTCGGGAGGCTTCGCCCCTGTTGCAACCGGCTGCAGGCTCACACGCCAGGCGGCAAGAGCGGCAAGACCAATAGTTGCCCCAACAAGAATCAGTAGCAGGCCGCGCTTGTTGAGCGGGAGCGACAACCGGCCAACAAGCCTCTCCCGGACGTCGACACTCGTCGTCTGCGCCGGCGGGCCTGACGGCTCGGCGGGGAACTCCATGAGCGCGTTGTGCAGCTCGCTACCACCCAGCGATGCGAGATCCAGCCACTCGTCCGGCAGGCGGTCTGGCGCTCGTCGGTTCGCTGGCTGAACCTCCTCCACGTCGAGGCTGAAATCGCCGCGCTGCTCTTTCATCATCCCACCACGAATCGCGACACGCTAGAACCCTTGAGAACCCGACAGGGCGGGGAGCGCGGCTGGAGGCCGCGGTCCGCTAGAACGCATAGTTGAGAGACACCGCTGGGGTTACCCGATCGCGTAAGCCGGCATCGGTGACTCGAATGAGCAAGCTCGTGTTCACGAGCCAGCTCCGAACGATGTTCCACTTTGCGCCGGCCACGATGAACGTTGTCACCGTCCCCGTGTCGGCGGTCAACCATCGCATCGTTTCAACGCCGGGCATCAACGGATGCGGCTGATAGACGTCCTGCACTTCGGCCAGCTCCGAGGTTCGGCGGCCCATCACCTCGCCAACGAGCGTCACCCGCGGGACGATGGCGAACGTCGTGGCGGTGCTCCAGAACAGCTCTCGTGATATGCCGCCCACGCCGAAGCCGCCGTTGAGGTGCACGGCAAGCTGACCGTCTTCCCACGATCCAATCCCAAACACTCGGAGGGCCGCCTCGCCGGCGCCCAGGAGGTCCTCCTCTCGTCCCGTAGGCAGCCGGAGGTCGGTCCCAATCGAAACCCCGCGAAGGCCGCCGCCGCCCCACACCAGATATCGCGCGTTCAGGCTGATATCGCCGAGGCCTGTCGCGGAGCCGGCCTGCGCGGACTGCAGCGTCGAGCTGCCGTTCACGGTCCTCACGCGGCGACCGGTGAAGCGAACCGTGGTAATTGGCACGGCCGCGCCGACGGCCAATCTCTCGGTCAGGCCGTAGCTCGCAAACGGCACCGTCGTGTTCGCGCTGATCTCGAGCTCCAGGGTATCGACGCTGAACGGTTGCAGCGTGCCCGCTTGCCGCGCGGCGTTCGTGGGGAAGGTACCGGCTCGAAGCGAGGCGCCCTGCAGCGATGTGAACTCCGCGCTCTGATATCCCAAGCCTACGGACAGCTGACCGCGGCTGTTCCGCAGAACCGGCTCCGTGAAGAACGGCCCGAAGCTATCGCTCGCCCGCTCGACGAGCCCCAACTGCGGATTCAGCCGATAGACGAAGCCGCCAGACGAGGCCGCCACCGGCACCGTGGCCAGCTCCACATGGAACAGGCCGGCCACCGTTGCGGCCGTGGCGTTCGCCGCCGCGACGTCGGGAACGAAGGTCTCTTCCGGCCGCTGCTCGGTCAGCAGGGCGCCGAGACGATTGACGATTGACTGGCCATGCGCAGGGGCGGCGTTCAGGATCGAATTGAGCAGCAGGAGAACTCCCGCATGCGATGCACGTATCCGCATTGGTAGCGCCTCGAACGAAGGTGTTGATTCAACCGCGCGCCGCGGGGACGCCGATCGGGCACGCAGACCTATGCAAGGCCGCTACCATTCCGGAAAGGCACGCCAGCCCAGCCATGAACGGCAGCGAACAGGTGACAGTCGCCTCGGTCGGCGACTTTTGTAACCGGCCGGACGCCCAAAACAGCCGGCGGGCGGCGGACCGGACGAGAGCCAGGGCGCGGCTCGCGAACGCTCGCGGTGGGATGCTGGAGTCTAGCTCGTATGCTCGCGCACTATGGTCCGCGTGCCCTTGAGGTGCCCTTGGACTCGTCCCAGAGCTCAGGAATGTTGGCCTTAGTTGAGAGATCTGATTCTTCCTCTTGACTATTGAGAGTGCACGCGCTCATACTCTCGAGCGTTGAGAGGAGAGCGCTCCTCGGCGAGCTCGTTCGTTCATGGGCCGGTCTGCGCTCGCCGCTGAAGATTCGAGACGTATTCCACATGGGCAAACCAACGGAGCTGCTCCAGGGCACGCTGGACCTGCTGATCCTGAAAACGCTCGCGCTCGAGTCGATGCACGGCTGGGGCATCACGCTGCGCATCCAGCAAATCACGGGTGAGGTGCTCCAGGTGCGTCCCGGCGCGTTGTATCCAGCGCTCCATCGCCTCGAGCACCACGGGTGGATTGTCGCGAAGTGGGGCGAGACCGCCGCCGGTCGCCGGGCCAAGTATTACTCGCTGACGCGCGCGGGTCGGCGTCAGCTCGAGCGTGAGGCGATCCAATGGCGTCGTCTCTCGTCCGCTGTGACGACACTCCTCGATGCCGTCTGATCGACATGCCTCCACGCTTCCATCGTCGCTTGTTCATGGCGCTTCGTTCGTTGCTCCGGCGCCGGACCGTCGACCAGGAGCTCGACGAGGAGCTGCAGTCTCATCTCGAGCAGATGCAGGAGCTCGAGCTGTCGCGTGGCGATGATCCGTCCGATGCCCGGTGGCGCGTGCGACGCCACATGGGGAGCGTGGATCACGTAAGGGAGGCCTGCCGCGACGTGCGCACGCTGCGCCCCGTCGAACATTTCTTGCGCGATCTACGCTTTGGAACCCGCCTGCTCGTCCGAGGACCCGGTTTCACCGTCGTCGCGGTGCTGTCGCTCGCGCTTGGGATCGGCTCGAGCAGCGCGATCTTCTCGCTCATCAACGCCATCGTGCTGCGTCCATTGCCAGTTGCCGACCCGCAAGATCTCTACGTCGCGCAGGCGACGGAGCCAGATGAGCTCGAGCAGCTGTTCTCGTATCCGGTCGTGGAGCGCACAGCCGCGCTCCTTGCCGGCCGTGCCGATATCGCTGCGCAGAGCAGCACCGAATCCGTGATCATTGCGACACGAGGAGGCGGAGCTGGAGCGCGTTCGCCCGAGTCTGCCCTGTTGCAGCTGGTGGCGGGCAACTTCTTTGGCACTCTGCGGCAGCGTGCGCAGATGGGTCGTCCACTCGGTCCCGACGACAATCGAGGACTTGGCCAGCATCCCGTCGCGGTGATTAGCGATCGGTACTGGAGGAGCCGGCTGGGCCGTACAGTGCGCGTGCTAGATACCGAGCTGATCATCAACGGTCAACCGATGGCGATCGTTGGTGTCGCGGCTCCGGAGTTCTTTGGGACGACGGTCGGCACGGAGACGCCGGACGTCTGGGCACCAGCCGCGATGCAGGCGGAGCTCCGTTTCGCTGGAGGCTACGATAACTCGGGTGGCGATCTCCAGAAGCCGTGGTCGTCCCAACCGGGGCTCGCGTGGCTCCGAGCCATGATCCGCGTGCCCCGGGGAGGCGCGGCAGCGGCGGCCGAAGCTATGGCTCGCGCGTATCGTGAGAGTCCACCGGCCGGCGGGCGAGACACTGCCAGGGTACCGGTCACGTTGCTTCCAGGATCGGGTGGCTTCTCTCCCATGCGGAGCGAGCTCACCACACCGCTCGTCGTGCTGCTCCTGGCGGTCGGCCTGCTGCTCGCGATCGCTTGCGCAAATATTGCCAGTCTCCTCTTGGCGCGCGCGACGAGTCGCAGTCGCGAGATGGCGATTCGTTTGTCCATGGGAGCGGGACGCCGCACGCTGATCCGACAGCTTCTAACCGAGAGCCTCCTGCTTGCCTCCATTGGCGGCGCGCTGGGACTGCTGCTGGCGTATTGGGGCAGCACGGCGCTGCTGACGTTTCTCACACGTGGAGGGCCAGTGTCCGGCATTGACGTCAGGCCCGACTGGGGTGTCATCGGCCTGACGTTCGCGACATCGATGGCCACCGCCCTGGCCTTCGGACTTCTTCCGGCGGTGCGGGGCACGCGCGTGCCTGTTGCGGAAGGCCTGAAGGCACACGCGCGCAGCGTCATCGGAGCAGAACGGCACGGCGGACGCGTTCCCGTCGGAAAAGCGCTGATCGCCGGTCAAATGGCGGTCGCCGTCCTGTTGCTGCTCGTGGCGGCGCTCTTCCTGCGGAGCCTTCAGGCCTTGGTGCACGTGGATGTCGGATACGACCGAGACTACGTACTGGTCGCACGGATCGACCCGCGCTCATCGGGCTACACCGTGGCCGGCCTGCCAGCGTTGTACACCCGAATCTTCGAAGGTCTCGCGCGTCTACCGGGCGTGGTCGCTGTCAGCGCGTCCACGACCCTGTTCAGCGGTCGAAACCGAGGCGATTTCTCGATCGAAGGGTACACATCCGGGCCTGACGAACAGATGACAACGCTCAAGGAATGGGTCACGTCCGACTACTTCCGTACTGTGGGACTGGCGATCAAGCAGGGTCGCGGGTTTGGTCCGGAGGACTCGGCCGACAGCCGGCGGGTGAGCGTCATCAACGAGACGATGGCGCGCCGGTACTTTCGTAATCAGAATCCGATCGGAAAGCGGTTGAGCTGGGGGAGCCGCAACTTCGACGCAGACGGATTCGAGATTGTTGGCGTGGTCGAGGATGCCCGCTATATAACGACCTGAGGGACGAGTCACTCAACATGGCGTACATGCTAGTGATACAGACCGAGCGGTTCGCGGGAAATGTGCAGGTGCGCGTGGAGGGTAATCCCACGGCACTGACGAACGCCGTGCGGAAGGCTCTGCGTGAATCGGAGCCTCGTCTCGCCGTCGGGACGATCGAAACCCTCAACAGCCGAATCGCCAGGTCGATTGGCGTCGAGCGGCTGCTTAGTTGGTTGACGACGGCGTTTGGTGCGGCGGCACTCGGCCTGGCGTGTCTGGGTCTGTACGGGACTATTTCGTACGCGGTCAGGCGCCGGACCGCCGAATTGGGCATACGAATCGCGCTTGGCGCCGACCGCGGGGCTGTCCAGTGGCTCATCGTGCGTGAGGCACTGCTGATTGTTCTCGTTGGAGGAGGCGTCGGGCTGCCACTTGCCTTCCTCGCCGCACGCGCTGTGGGCGGTTTGTTGTACGGCACGGCTCCGTCCGATCCCGTTGCGTACGGAACGGCGATCGGCGTACTTGTCGTTGTTTCAGCGTTTGCGGCGTATATGCCGGCTAGACGAGCATCGCGCCTCGACCCGATGGTGGCATTACGGACCGAATGACATTTTGGGGCCGACGACTGCTCCGCTCCGCTCATCTGCCGACTCTGGAAGCTGGGCTGTACCTGTTTTGCATCTGATACTCAGATTTTGAGCGCTTTCACGGTCCAAGCTGGCGCGTGAACAGAAGATCCCACAGGCGATCCCCACTGAGGCTGAATGCGGTCACGCGGCCTGACGGGTCTCGCCTGAAGATCACCCAGGCATTGCCGAGGGAGAACGCGTCGGCGTAAACAGGCTTCAGAGGTGTTGGAGCATCAGGGCGACGCCAAAGCAACAACGTGTCGCCGTCCAGCTCCACGTCGACTCTGGTCTCGACTGCATCGCTGAAGTAGGGGGCCGCTGAGCTCCTTGAGCTGATCGACTGATGGCTTCGCCGGTTCAACGCGGTCGTACGTCACAACCGTGCCAAACCCGTCGATCGCGCGCATGCCACCATTGCCGTCGAACTCGTCCGTCCACCCTCCCACTCAACGCCTCGGGGCCGCTCCTGGCTTTCGATCGTGGGTTCAACATCGCCGTCACGGACTGTTAGTTAGAAGAGCTGAGTTCACGCGCTCTCTCTCAACTGAGTGGTCTACGTAGAGCAGTGTTGTGCCCCCGAGTCCGTCGACACTAGGCGACAGAGCGCGAGTAATCGCGCCCCAGGGCGCGCTCAACGAGCCGCTCGACCCGGCGATTGTCTTACGAGGGTCTACCGCGCCTGGTTCCTATCAGATCGAGCAAGTCCCGACCGCCGAAGATGCTGTAGAACTCCCGCACCTGTGCCCGCTGTGCTTCGGAGAGTTCGGGATATTTGTTTTCTATCCGCTCGCGTACCTGACGCATATGCACAGAGAGAGTCTGCGAGCCAGTGGGATCATATCTCAGCAAGAACTCCCCTACGGCGTAAATGTGAACGTCCAGCAGACACTTGTGGGCCGCTGGCAACGTGGGCTTGGGCAACAACCAGGAGGGCAACGATGAGCACGCCTTCTCGCCTTCCAGGAAGTGCAGATCCTGGTGCGCGTCGCAGTAGCCGCGTGATGCGTAGTAGGTCTGCCCGCCGGACTGCTCCGATACTGCGGCAATTTCTCCAAAACAGACGAAGACCGCCTCGCGATCGAGCGACGGCGCCTTTCGCCATCCCGCGAGTTGTTCGCTGATCGAGTCGACATCATTCAGCAGGCTTGGTTCGCCGGTCGACGCCTTGTCGACGATTTGCGCAAACTGCCGCGCCTCGTCGAAGAAGACCCAGAATAGGTCCGGATG
>JBOGIN010001068.1:0-16630 GCA_050742275.1 Vicinamibacteraceae bacterium | reverse complement strand
GGGCATCCGCGCTGACCGTCATCGCCGCCACCAGTTGGTCCACGAGCCCCGGGTCCTCCGCTTCGACGAGAATGGTGCGCCGCGAGGCGGGCGGCACGACATGGCGCTTGGGGATCGTTTGTCCGCTCGCGAGCTGATAACGGACTTCAACGCTCGCCGCGGTGTCCGGATCCGGATTCATGAGCAGCAGGAAGCCGTCGAAGAAGTCCGTCGCGCCTTCGGCAAAGTACCACGTGTCGTCTGGCGCGTGCGCCCCGCGGCTTGAGGATCCAGCCGACCACGGGGCGTCGCCGGCGCTGAAGTACATCGACCGTTCCGCGGCAATCGGCACGTCCGACCTGATGATGGCGCCCGCTTGCGCGCTCTCCATCCCGGGCACCGCGTTCACCCACAGGCTCTGCCGCGCATGCGCCGCCACGGTCAGCGATTGCGGAATGCGCGTACCGTCGTCGCGCAGATACTCGATCGTCACGCGCGCGGGCGTGTCGTTGTCGTTCGACAGCAGGTAGAAGAGCTCCCACAGGGTCGTCGCGCCCTCTGCAAAGTAGTGCGTCGTCGAGGGCCCAGCGGCACCGCTCTCCAGCGTGCTGCCGAAGGTGGTGCCATCCCACGACATCTGTCGGATCGGGGCGATCGGACGATCCGAGGTGACGACGGCTGCCACGCCCGTCGCCATGTCGCCCAGCGCCGCGTTGACGTCGATGCTTTCGCGGCCGAACGGCGCGAGCGTGATTGGGACCACGATTGGCTCGCTTCCCTCCGGCAGGAGCCTCACCTGCACGTGGGCGGCCGCGGTGCGATCGGGATTGAACAACCCGAGCGTCGTCGTGAAGTATCCCGTCGCCCCTTCGGCGAAGTCATACCGCAAGGTGACCGTGCCAGCACTGAGGTCGAGCGTGGCCGTCGCCCCTTCGGCGCTCTCCACGGTTAGGGTGCTTTCGACGGGACCGGCGGCGGCTGGCGTGAACGTCACGCTGACCTCGCAGCTCGCGCCGGCGGCCAGGCTCGTCTCGCAGTCGCTGGTATCGACCTCAAAGCCCTCACCCGCCTCCACGAAGCTCAACGCGGTCGCCGCGCCGTCGCCTGTGTTCTCGAGCGTGGCGGTCATCGCCTCGCCTGTCGTGCCGAGCGGAACATCGCCGAAGGCCAGGCCCGCGGGCGTGAACGTGAGTGTCGGCGTGACGCCCGTGCCGCTCAGCGCCAGCGAGGCCGTGGCCTCCTCGGCGCTCGTGACCGTCAGCGTCCCACTCGCCGCGCCGGTCGCGGTCGGCGAGAAGGTGATGCTGATCTGACAACTCTCGTCAGCGGGTAAGGTAGGCCCGCACGCGGTCGTGTCGGCGGTGAAGCCGTTCTCCAGCGGGCTGAAGGTCAGCTCGGTCGCGGGCGCGTCACCGGTGTTTCGCAGCATTGCCGTCATCGGCCCACTCGTGGCGCCGACTGGGACCTGACCGAAGTCGAGATTCGCAGGCGCGACAGTGAGCGCCGGCGAGACACCGGTGCCGCTCAGCGCGAGCCTGGCCGTTGCGCCTTCGACGCTCTCGACCGTCAGCGTCGCACTCGCTGCGTCAATCGCGGCTGGCGTGAAGGTGACGCTGACCTGACAGCTCGCACGGGCAGGCAGGCCCGCGTCGCACGCAGCCGTATCGACCTCGAAGCCCTCACCCAAGAGCGTGAAGGCCAGGCCGGTGGCCTCGCCGTCGCCACTGTTCTGGAGGGCTGCGCTAATCGTGTGGCTCGTTCCCACCAGACCATCGCCGAAGTCGAGCGGGGACGGCTGGAAGCCGAGCGCTGACTCTGCAGCGGTGAACACGTACGCCGCGCCCTGGAAGAAGTTGCCGCTCGCGCCCACCATGGCGGTGACACCGTCGAGCGCGACCGAGAGGCCGAAAAGATCGAAGGTCGCGCCGTCCGACGCGGTGAGCTGTTGTTGTTCGCTCCAGACGTCGCCGCTGCGAGTGAAGACGTAGACGGCGCCTTGCGCGGCGTTGCCGCCCACCTCGGCGGCGCGCGCGCCCACCAGGGCGGTGGCGCCGTCGAGCGCGACTGAGGCGCCGAAGGTATCCAACGCCGCCGCTCCGCCCGCCGCGGTGAGTTTTTGTTGTTCGGTCCAGACGTCGCCGTTGCGGGTGAAGACGTAGGCCGCCGTGGCACCGGGTGCCCCTACCAGGGCAGTCTCGCCCGCGAGGTCGACCGCATTACCAAGCCAGTGGACCGCCGCCCCGTCCTCTGCCGTGAGCTTGGCCTGCTGGCGCCAGGTGTCGCCGCTGCGGGTGAAGACGTAAGCCGCACCCCTGTTGAAGTCGCCGTTCACGTCGGCGAGGTCCGCGCCCGCCAGGGCGGTGTCGCCGTCGAGGGCGACCGACACCGCGAATCTATCCGCTGGCGCGCCGTCGGCCGCGGTGAGCTTGGCTTGCTCACTCCAGACCCCAGCACCGCGAACGAAGACGTACGCCGCACCCTGGTCAGAGTTTGCATCCACGTCGGCAGCCTGCGCTCCCACCAGCACGCGGTCACGCGACACGGACACTGAAATGCCGAACTGATCTCCTGACGCGCCGTCGGACGCCGTAAGTTTCGCCTCTTCGCTCCAGGTGTCGCCGCTTCGAGCAAACACGTAGGCCGCACCCTGGTCGATGTTCCCTTCGACGTCGACTTGGTTAGCCCCCACCACAGCGCTGTCCCCGTCCACAGCCACCGATACGCCGAAGAGATCCAATCGCGCGCCGTCGGAGGCCGTGAGCTTTTGGCGCTCGCTCCAGGTGTCGCCGGTGCGACTGAAGACATAGACTGCGCCCGCCCCATCCAGGCCACCCACGTTGGCTCTTGCCCCCACCACAGCGGTGTCACCGGAGATCGCGACCGACCGGCCGAACTCATCGCCCGTCGCCCCGTCCGACGCGACGAGCTTGGCTCGCTGTACCCAGGGGTCGATAACCACGGGATAGACTGCTTTGGCGTCGTCCACCTCAATACGCAGCCAGGCACCGTCGTTCACCCATCGTGAGCGCAGCTCACGCCCGTGGGCATCGAGCGCGACAAGGTCGCGGTACACGAGCCCTGCCCACGCAACTTCCTCCTCGTCTACCTCGTCCGGGCGGCGCCCGGTGTTCAGCTCCAACACCAGCGGCCCCGCACCTGCCGACCGCGCCGCTACCGTCCACCCTTGCTCCACACCTCGAGGCAAATTGACGAACCATTCGCGCAACCCCCGGCCGCGGTCATATTCGACCGACGCGCCGTCGATGCGCGGAGCCGAATGGCGCACCCTCTCGCCGTCGCCTCGCCCGAAGCGATCGAGTCGCAAGGTGAAGCCGCCATGCTTCGCGACTCGCTGCGCGTCACGCATGGATGTCTCAATCCGCGCACCCTGCGCCGTAAAGCGCAAGGTCAACCCGTGACGCGGATTGACCCCGTGGCCATCTGAATCGATGTGGTACTCACGGTCGGCATCCCGGGCCAGGCTCTGAGCGACTGCTACGTGGAGCGAGGCTGGCAGCGCGACGGGCTCGGTATCCGTCTTGGCCTCGTGTGTCCGCACTGGGATCGCTGGAGCAAACGCGATGCCCGTTAGTCCGCCGACGAGGGCGGCGATCGCGCTGGCGATGCCAGCCGTCTTCAGACGTCTCACCCATCCTGGATTCTGACGGGCGACGTGATGGGCGACGCAGTCAGGCGCGACACGAACACTCATGCTCATGGCAATCCCTGTCGACAATCTGCGCATCGCGAGCTGTCGTGTGGCGAAGGCAGCGTCGCTGGTAGGGCGTGTTTGCTGGACGCACAGTGTCAACGGCCGCTCGGCGAGGTGTCCCTGCCTAGGGGCAAATTGCTTGCAGGCGCGACCAACACCACGCGATGGACAGCACCATACCAAGGGAGCTGCACGGGCGGGAGCGCATGGTCATGCGCCCAGGCGCTCGTGAAATCCGGGGATCGTGGTTTCGTCGAGCTCTATCCTTCTCCCACGATTCGACACCAAGCTGGTCGAGGTGGCGGCGTGCATGTACAGCGGCTGGGCTCGGTGGCGACCGCAGAAGTGATCGACGCGCGGTTCGGCGCTGGGACTCATTCCCGGGGCGCGGGCCGCACGTCCGGTTCGTCGCGCGCCAGCGTCCGGCAAACCTCCGCCGTCGCATCGTCGGCGGGAAACACACATTCGATGCGCAACTCGTCGACGGTGATGTCCCGGGGAGTGCCGAAGGTGGTGAAGGTGGAGAAAAAGCGGAGCTCGCGATCGTTCCGGCGGAACACCACGGTGAGCAGCGGCGGCAGCGGCGCGTCCACCTCGCGCGTGCGCCAGCGGGCGGGGACGCCGGGGTAGGCGAGCACTTCGTCGAGCAGCGCGCGTGCCGTCGCGTCCGTCGGCGCCGCCACCACCTCATGGTGTAGGTGACGGAGGAGATTGCCCGCGACCTCTTCCCAGTTGACGACGGCCTGGCGCAGGTCGTCGGGGTCGAAGAACCGCCGCAGCATGTTCCGGTGCCCACCGGTATGGCTGGGCAGCAGGAAACGGTTGATCCGAGCCGCGGCACGGTTCGCCGTCAGCACATCCCAGTGCCGATCGAGGAGGAACGCCGGATACGGTTCCTGCTGGCCGAGGATCAGCCCGATCGCGCGGCGGACCTGTTCCATCGCCAGTGTCTCCAGATCCGTCTCTGCGTACTCCGACGCGTACCCCGCCGCCATGAGCAGCGCGTTGCGCTCGCGCAGCGGCATCTCCAGGGTCTCGGCAAGTTGCACGACGAGGTCCCGACTCGGCTGTGCCTTGCCCGTCTCCACATAGCTGAGATGTCGCGTGGACACACCGGCCTCGAGCGCCAGAGCGAGCTGACTCAGGCGCCGCGCCGCGCGCCATTCGCGGAGCAGGGCGCCGACGTGCGTGGTGGGCCTGGGTGGCGGTGGTGAGCGAGGGTCCAAGCGGTTCAAGTCTGGAGTATACGGTTGCGCCGCGCTCCAGACCATGACCTGTGAGGTTATAGCTTCATGACCTCACAGGCTATGGATCGCGCGTCCTCGAAGGCGCGATCATCGCATCGATCGTATGGCTGGACTACTCGCAAGGGGGGCGACGACGTGAACCGTAGAGACTTCTTCGAGATGGCGACCGGCGCGCTGGTAGGGGGCGTGATCGCCAGTGGCATGCCTCGCGTCGTACGCGTCGGGGCACCCGCCGCGCCGCCGGCGATGGATGCCACGGCCTTCCGTGCCGCCCGCCGGTATGCTCAGACCCGCTTCGGGAAAATCGCCTACGTCGAGCGCGGGAAGGGAAACGCCGCACTGTTCCTACACGGCTTCCCCCTCAACAGCTTCCAGTGGCGCGGGGCGCTCGCGCGCCTGTCGGCGCATCGCCGGTGCGTCGCCGCGGACTTCCTGGGCACGGGATACACGGAGGTCGCCGAGGGCCAGAGCGTCGCGCCCGCCGCACAGGTGGCGATGCTGGTGGCGCTCCTCGACACCCTGTCGATCCCGGCCGTCGACCTGGTCGCCAACGACAGTGGCGGCGCCGTCGCGCAGCTCCTCGTCACGCGCCACCCGGAGCGCGTGCGCACGCTGCTGCTGACCAACTGTGACACCGAGCACGACAGCCCGCCGGCCGCGCTGCTGCCGGTGATCGAGCTGTCGAAGGCCGGGGAGTTCGTCGAGCGGAGGCTCGCCCCGCAACTCGCCAACAAGGAGATGGCGCGCTCCGCCGCGGGGATCGGCGGACTATGTTATGTGGATCCGGCGCATCCGACCGACGAGGCGATCGATTACTACTTCGCGCCACCCGTGCGCTCCCCACGGCGCGAGGCGTGGCTTCATGCGTACGCGATCGCCCTCGCGCCCAACCCGTTGGCGGGCATCGAGCCGCTGCTGCGGCGGTGCACGGTGCCGACGCGGATCGTGTGGGGCACGGCGGACACGATCTTCTCGGCGGAGAGCGCCGACTATCTCGATCGCGCGTTCGGCAACTCGCACGGCGTGCGGCGGCTCCCCGGAAGGAAGCTGTTTTGGCCCGAAGAGCTCCCCGACGTCGTCGCCGAGGAGGCGCGGGCGCCGTGGGGCGATAGGCGGCGTTAGACGCGTCTCCCGACCCACTCAATCCGGTGCCAGTCAGGGCCTCCGGTGCTCCCACCAGGACGGTGTCGCCCGAAAGGGCGACCGAGTGGCTAAAGTTGCCCTCGATGCGGACCGCCAGGATACCGTTCGTCGCCGCCCCGAACGATTCAACCGGATCGCGTGGTCGAAACCGTTCAGCGCCAGGCCGCGGATCCGTATCTCCTGCACGGTCGCGGGGATGGTGTCATCGTCGACGAAGAAGCCATCGGTGCCGGCGCCCTGGAGCTCGATCAGCACCACCGCATCGGTGCCCGCATCGGATCGCGTGTTCGGTCGCGCGCCGGGCTGCGTGTAGCCGTCGATCGTCACGCCGTCGACCAGCCGTGGGAGCGGACTCGCGATCGGAATGACGTGGACGCCCTGCAGTGGATCGCGTCGCAGCCGGATCCGTCGACGAGATCGTCGGCTGCGTTGACCGTGTAGATGTCGGCGCTTGCGGGCGCCGCGAGGACGCGAAGCGCGAGCACAGTGGTGAGCACGGCGGTGACGCGTCGCATGCGGGTAGCTCCTTGACGAAGCGAGATCTCTCCTCAACAGTCAGTTGCCGCCGGTGACGGTGACCGTAGTCCGCCGATACTCGCGTGGTGACACGCACGGCCCAGCACCAGTCGGGAAACCAGCGAGATCCTTCTGGGCTTGGCTGCCACCGCCATCACACAATTCGTTCACGAAGCCGGCGGGCTCGCACGGCCGGGCTGGTTGCGGCGGTTGCGGGAGTGGTGCGGCTCCACACCGCTTCCGCGAGATAGCCTGAACTCACAGATTCTGTGGAGGAGCCAGCATCAATCCCGTACACAGCCCTCGAACGCTTGCGGGTACTTGCGGGCCTTGGTCGTCTCATCCATCGGGCGAACGCATCGACAACGCGACCTTATGGGACCCGTGTAGCGGTGGTGGAGCCACCCGCGTTGCCGAAGCGTCCGCCGGTCGACTGGAAGCGCGAGACGTCGACGACGATGGGCACGGCGTTGGCGCCAAGGCTTTCCACTAACACGCTGAAGCGCCGGTCGGCGGACGCCGGGAACAAGTCGCTGAGCAGCAGCGTCGTGCGGCCGTGGCCCGCCAGCGCAAACTCGCGCACCTCCGTGCTCCCATCGTCATACACGAGCGTCACGCGCACGGCCCCGGGCTCTGCCGCTGCATTCGCGAGCAGCACGTAGGTATCCTCCGCCATCGGTCCGCCCGTCCAGGCCTCCCCAATGGCCCAGACCGTCCCCGGCTCAGGCGAGCCGACCGACGCCGTGCTTTCATACCAAGACACCGCGGTGGGCCCCCACCACGTCGCCCGCTCGGCCACAACCGGCACCTCGGAACTGACCGTCATGGCAGCCATCAGTTGGTTGGCGAGCGCCAGATCCTCTGTCTCGACCAGAATGGTCCGCCGCGCCTGGGGCGGCACGACGTGCCGCTTCGTGATGGTCTGCCCACTGGTCAAGTGGTAGCGAACGTCGACCGTTGCAGGCGCCGTGGGATCTGGATTCATCAACAAGAGGAAGCTGTCGAAGAAGTTCGTGGAGCCTTCGGCGAAGTACCACGTGTCGTCCGGTGCGTGTGCGCCCCGGCTCGACGCGCCGGCCGACCATGGGGCGTCGCCCGCCGTGAAGTACATCGATCGCTCCGCGGCAATCGGCACGTCAGATGTGATGATGGCGCCCGCTTGCGCGTTCTCCATGCCGGGCACAGCGTTTACCCACACGGTCTGCCGCGAGTGTGCCGCCACCGTTAGCGCTTGCGGGATGCGTGCGCCGTCGTCACGGAGATACTCGACCGTCACACGCGCCGGCGTGTCGTTGTCGTTCGACAGCAGGTAGAAGAGCTCCCACAGTGTGGTCGCCCCCTCCGCAAAGTAGTGCGTCCTCGAGGGCCCGGGTGCGCCGCTCTCTAGCGTGCTGCCGAATGTAGTGGCGTCCCACGACATCTGCCGGAGCGGCGCGATGGGCCGGTCCGACGTGACGACCGCCGCGACCCCCGTCTCCATCGGCACGGCCGTGTTCACATCGACGCTTTCGCGGCCGAACGGTGCGAGCGTGATCGAAACCACGATCGGCTCGCCTCCCTCTGGCAACAGTCGCACTTGCACGTGGGCGCTTGCCTCCCGATCGGGGTTGAACAGTCCGAGCGTCGTAGTGAAGTACCCCGTGGCGCCTTCGGCGAAGTCGTAGCGGAATGTGACGGTGCCGCCGCTCAAGGCGAGTGTGGCCGTTGCCTCTTCGGCGCTGTCCACGCTGAGGGTGCCGTCGACGGCGCCGGCCGCGGCTGGCGTAAAGATGACGGTGACCACGCAGCTCGCGCCCGCGGCCAGGCTTGTTCCGCACTCAGTCGTGTCGGCCTCAAAACCCGCCCCTGGCGCCTCGAACTGCAGCGCCGTGGCCGGACCGGTCCCCGTGTTCTCGAGCGTCGCGGTCATCGGCTCACTGGTCGTGGCGACCGGCACCTCGCCGAAGGCGAGGCTCGCCGGATCAAACGTCAGCACCGGCGGCGCGGGAACGACCAGGAACAGGGTGTTGCCATCCCTGACAAGGTCGAGCGGGATATCCGGATTGTCCTGAATCACGTTGTCGAACGCCCCGATGACGCCCTCAGCAGCCGTGAGAATCGGAAACCGAGTGCCGGGCGCGTAATCACCTGGTACGAGCAAGACGGCCACAGTACCACCTGCGATATTCGCTGCGCCGCTGATATCAAGCAGGTCCGCGCCACCGCCTGGTTCGATCTCCACCTCCAACGTGCCAGTATGCGTGTAGTTACCCGATACGGTCAGGGTGCCAATCGAGTCGCCGGGAGCGACGGCGCCATTGTTGGTGGTCGCGCCGACGATGCCGCTGCCTTCGAGACGGCCAGCGCTGGCTACGGTCACTGCACTATCGGCGATGCTGCCATCGACGCGCAGGACGCCGTCTTCGACAGAAGTCGTGCCCTGGTACGTGTTGTCGCCGGTGAGGGCCAGCGTGCCGGTGCCGATCTTCGAAACCTCACCAGAGCCGGCGACGATGCCGGAAAGCGTCAACGCACTGCTGCCAACCGTGTTGACATTCACGGGGACAACGTCCAGCATGCCTGACAAGGTCCAGCTCGCGCCATCCGCGACTACGAAGTCAACGACGTTTTCAGTGAACAGACCAAAGTCGTTGTCCTCCGCGTTCTCGCCATGCAGCCTAACGATTAGCGAGTCGCCCTGGACGAAAACATCGCCGTTCAGGACCGAGGTTCCCTCCAGGGTCAGGTCCACCACTTGCCCGAAGGTCGTGTGTGCTTCGATCGCCTCATCGCTCGTGCCGGTGATGGTCCCCGCGTTGACGATGGTCCCGGTCGCAGCCGCAGGGTCGAGGCTTAGGTTCAAACTAATTCCACCACTGCCCGAAATTGCCGCGCCAGCACGATTGGAGATGGTCCCGCTATGCAGGCGAATACCGATCAGGCCTCCGCTGATACTCCCAGAATTGTTGACCGTCCAGTTTAGGTTCGCATTGTCAACCAGATCGATCGTATCGATGCCGAAGTCGGGAGCCTCGATGGCGGCCCCTGACAGAACGTTGACGGTGACATTCGAGGCCGCCCCAGCGATCCCTTGTGGATCCGGATTGGGGGGGTTGGTATCGCAGGTGACCGTCTCCCCCTCAACGGGGCTGTGATTGCTGCAGTCGGCAAGCGCCGGCGCGGCTAGCGCCAACGCGATGGCGCCGACAAGGGCCGTGATGCTGACAAACCGTGAGCACAGCAGTCGACTACACACGCCGCCGCGAGGCCATGAACTGCCTTGTGTGGGCTCTCCCGCTCGTGATCGGCTGTCTGAACGCCGAGGACATGAACTGGCTATGCTCATGGCAATCCCCACCGACAACACGCTCGCAGCGGCTCGTATGTGACAACACCTGCGCGGTTTGGCTGTCGACAACCGCTTCGCACCCGCGGCACAGCACGATTCGGTGGGCGAACGATACCAACGGAACTGCAGGAAGGGGAGCGCATGATCATGCGCCCGGCGTTCTGGCTATTTCGCCGCGCTGTCAGCGGGTGCCTCTCCCCTCACGAACCCGACAGCGCGTTGTTGATGGCATCACCGACGGCAACGAGGCCAGTCAGTGCCGGGGCAGCCGTGCCCAAACAAGGAATGAACCGGATGAAGGCGCTGACCGAAGTCAACACGGGCTTGGCTTTCGGCCAGATCTCGCGGAAGTCCTTCCCCAGCGACTTCGCGTCTCCCAACACTGCCGCGACGTGATCAGCGTGCGCCTGGTAGTCTTTTGCGTGAGCATCGGTGAAGGCCTTGGCGAGCGTATCGACGTTTGACATGGCGCGTTAACCTCCCGCGGCTGTGAGCTGGCCCGCGCGAACACGGGCCAGCCTGTGGCTCCGTCCGGCGGCAGTCACCCCTTCGCAGAGAGCGCAGCGTCGGTAGCCCGGGCGTATTGCGTGTGGTCTGGTGGAAACGTCTGGGGGTAGACGACGCTGCCCGGGCTCTCAACGCTGGCCGACTTCGGGGCTTTACCCTTGATCACTTGAAACGTCGAGAACGTCGGCACAGCCTGCCACCACACACAGGTCATCGTCTGCGGCGGCTTGTTTATCGCAAAGTGGTCAGTGGTCGTGACCTGTTCCGTGACGGTGAAGGTTTCCGTAAATGACTCGGAATACGAAAGCGTGAGGTTGATCTTGGTGGTCAGTAAGTCGAGAAAGTCGGCCCCCGCCTCCACGCCGAGGCTCGCGCCGAGCGTCTCTGTCTCCGAGTCCGTCGCACTGACGCCGGTCGTGACCGATACATCGCGGCCCGTGTCAACGTACCGCTCTCCCGTGAGCTCGTAGAGGTTCTTCCAGGACTGCGCAACGGAAAGCATCGTATACGTCGCGTTGTCGGTACTTGGCACGACCATCTGGAAGGTCGGACCGGCTGTCACTTCTTGCGGCATCTCCTCGCCAATCCTCTCGGGAGCGGGCGGATCGCTCTGCTTCCCGTACGGCGTCGAGGGTGGCTTGGAGAACGCTTTCTTGGCGCCACCGTGGAAGTCGCAGTCGCTTCCTCCTGAGTTGCTGATTGCCCGGGAGGGCGTGACCGCGCAGGCCTCCGTCGCGGAGAAGTCCGCGGCGTTGGTCATCAGCACCGACTGCACCATGCCCGCGAACGGGTGGCTGCCGTTCCAGAGATTTCCTACATAGGCGACGAGGTGGCCGTTCGCGTCCTTCGATGGTGGCGCGATTGGATGCGAAGACACTGGAACGGACTGCTGCACCTTGACACCATTGACGAAGCCAACGAGGCTGCCGCCCCGCGTCCAGATGATCTCGATGAGCGCCCATTGGTCCGTCGGGATCTCCCCCGACTCGAACGTATAGCGGTTGCCTTTCGCGTCCCAGACCTCGGGATAGAGGACCGGCTTGTTGCCAGTCGTCGCGCTCGTGCCGAGCGTGAGCATGTTAGGAACCGAGAAGACCTTCTGATCGTCGGGCATGTCCCTGCTGTTCACATAGACCCAAGCCAGCACGTGTACCGTGTTGTCGTCCGTGAAGTGCTCGAGCGCGCTGGCGTCGAACGTCACGAAGCCGGGCGACGCGAAGTCGAAGGCTTGTATCAGCGATGTAGAGCTGTTGCCCATGGCATTTCTCCTTTAACGAAGTGACGCTGCTTCGAAACCCCTCGTGATCCTGTGACACCGGTAGTTCGGCAGGATTCAACGAGAAACGCGGCGCTCCCGGAGGTCCCCACCGCATGTGGGGTACGCGGTGGGGTAGCCGCCGGGCCCCACGGCGTGTGCGGTTCGCGGTGGGGGATCGAGCTCGGATTCCTGACAAGGTGAGGCGGCGACGGGTGCACGATTGGCGCTGACTCGGCTCTCGTGACGTTGCACCCGCCACCGCGTCTCTTGTCTCCCAGCTACCTAATCCGCGTTGCCAGCGCGGTGCCACCTCCATTTCCGAAGATGCTGTTCGTGGACTGATACCGTGAGACGTCCACGGTAATCGGCACGCTGACGCTCTCCACCAGGATGCTGTAGCGCCGGCCTTCAGAGGCTGGGAAGTCGGTGGTGACCAGCCGTGTCATACGCGACTGCGCAGCCACTTCGACCGTCTCCTGCTCGGTCGACCCATCGTCGTAGATCAGCGTGATCGCGACTTGGGCCGGCGTCGTCGTGTCGTTGGACAGCAACAAGTACGTGTCCTCGGCATTGGGCCCGCCCGTCATGGCGTCGCCCACGACCCAGGCAGTGCCTGTTTCGGTCGTCCCGGCCGACGCATGAGCCTCGTACCACGTGTCGGAGGTTGGCCCCCACCACATCGCCCGTTCGGCGGTGATCGGCTGCGTCGACTCCACGGCAATCGCCACGATGGTCTCCGCGAGCCGCGGATCCTCGGTATCCACGAGGACCGTCTGCCGGCTCCTCGCAAACACCGGGTACTCCTTCACGAGGGTCGTGGCGTCCTGGAACTGGTAGGTGACCGTCACTTGGGCGTCCGTATCACCCGGATTGCCGAGGAGCAGGAACGTGTCGAAGAACTGCGTCGCCGCCTCGGCGAAGTGCCAGGTCGTCGAGAGGTCCGTCACGCCCGCCCCCGTCTGACCGCCTTCGAACGGCAAGCCGCTCAAGCTGATGAACATCGACCGTTCGGCCACGATCGGGAGGTCAGAGGTGATGGCTACCGCGAACTCGACGTTCTCGAGCCCGGGCACCAGGTTGGCGTAGATCGTCTGACGCGAGCTCGGTGCTACTTGGACCTCCTGAACAATCGGTGGTCCCTGGCCCTCGCCGCGCAGGTACTGCAACGTGACGTTCGCAGGCTCGCGATTTGGATTCTCGAGCAGGAAGAACACGTCGAACACATAGGTGGCGCCTTCGGAGAACAACCATGTGGTCGACGTGTCCGGCTGCCCGCGCTCCATCGCGCTGCCGTAGGCGGAGCGATCCCAGAACATCTGGCGCATCCCGCCCACCGGCCGATCCGACTCGACGCGCGCCGACACGCCGATCTCGGCACCGGCGAGCTGCTCGTTGGCATCCACGCTCATCCGCTGCAACGGATTGAGCATCTGCCGCAGTGAGATGGGAACGGCCCCCGTCTCCGGCAGCAGCGTGACCAGCACGTTCGCCGCCGCGTCCCGGCTCGCGTTCAAGACACCGATGTCGGTCTTGAAGAAGTTGCCGGTAGCGCCTTCCGCGAAGTGCTGCGTGAAGAAGCCACGCGGATGGGACGGCGGATCGCCGTTGACCTCATCGTCGTTCGGCATGCCGTCTCCGTCTGGATCGCCGTCCGCGCCGTTGTCGCCGGTCGGGTCGTTCGGATCCAGGCCGAAGTCGGTCTCGTCATCGTCTGTCATGCCGTCCCCGTCGCTGTCATCGCCGGTCGGCGTGGTGTAGGTGAACCCATCCGGTATCGTCGCGTCGCCAGCCGGCGTGGTCACCGTGACGTCAACCGGAACAGGCGCTGGTCCAGGATCGGCCGATGGAGGCGTCACCGCACGCAGCGTTGTCGGCGTGATGATCTCGACGGAGGCTGCCGGCACGTCGCCGAACGTCACCGTCGTGCCAGGCACGAAGTTCGCGCCCGTGATGATCGTTTCGGTGCCGCCCGCGTGCGGACCCCAGTCCGGATCGATCTTTGTGACCGTCGGTGGGTGCGGCTCGCCATACGTGAATCCGCCTGGCTCCGTGTCGCTGCCGTCATCAGGGTTGGTCACGGTGACATCCTGCGGCACGCCTGGCTCGTCGCACGGCGGCGCGACGAACGTGATTTGATTGGCGCTGACGAACGTCGCGGGCACTGTCTGACCGCAGATCGTCACCTCCGCGCCATCCTGGAAGTCGTCGCCATCGACTGTCACCTCGTCGCCGTCGTCACCGGTCGGCGGCGTGACATCGGTAATGGTCGGTGGGACGATGCCGTCCGGCGTGTAGGTGAATCCATCTTCGGCCGTGTCCGATCCAGCGGGCGTCGTCACCGTCACGTCGACCGGACCCGGCGCGTCGCCAGGCGGCGTGATGGTCTGGATGGTGTTGGGATTGAGCACCTCGACCGACGGCGCTGGCTTGCCGCCGAAGCTCACCGTCGCGTCCGGCGTGAAGTTCGTGCCCGTAATCGTGACCTGGGTACCGCCCGACACCGGACCCGACGGCGGGGTGATGCCACCCTCGTCAATCGTGGGCGGTCCAGCCGGTTGGTCCGTGTACGTGAAGCCGTCAGGCAGAACGCCGCTCCCCTCGGGGTTCGTCACCGCGACGGCCACCGGGAAGTCGTCAGTGGTCGGCACGCCCGAAGGTGGTACCGTGGCGCGGATGACCGTCGGGCTCAGGACGTCCGCGTCCGTGGCTGGCAGGTCGCCGAACGTGACCTCGCTGTCGGCGACGAAGTTCGTCCCGATGACGATCACCTCCACGCCGCCAGCGTGCGGTCCCCTGTTCGGGTCGACGCTCGTGACCGTCGGCTCACCGATCTCGTCGTAGTCGAATCCGGAATCTTCAGTGTCGCTCCCGCCGTCCGGATTCGTGACGGTGACATCCTGCGGCCCCTCGTCGTCGCATGGAGGCGCCTCGAAGACAATCTGCGTCGGCGTGACCGAGATCGGCGTGACGACTTGTCCGCAGATGGTGATGGTGGCGCCGTCCTGGAAGTCTTCGCCGTCGGTTGTCACCTCGGTGCCGGGAGGCCCGCTTGGTGGCGACACATCCGTGATGTCCGGTGGGACGATACCGTCGGCTGTATACGTAAACCCGTCCTCGGACGTGTCCGATAGGATTTGGTATACGACCACGACATCGACCGGTCCCGGCTGGCCGCTTGGAGCGGGCGGCGTTGTCACCTCGAGCGTCCCAGAGTCGTGGACGACGAGGTTCGTCCCGGGCGCGCCGTCGAAGGTGACCTCGGTCACGTTAGGACGTGGCCCATCAGGCGACTCGAAGGTGAAGCTATCGCCTTTGATGGTCACGACCGTGCCACCCGACACCGGCCCCGACCGCGGGCTGATCTCGTTTGGCGGGTCGAATACGGGCGGGTCGCCGATCGGTGGATACGCGAACGCGTCGGGCTCGGTATCACTGCCCGCATCCGGGTTCTGCACCGTCACGTCCTGCGGCACGCCGGGCTCGTCGCACGGCGGCGCGACGAACGTGATCTGGTTGGCGCTGATGAATGTCGCTGGTACCGTCTGCCCGCAGATGGTCACCTCTGCGCCATCCTGGAAGCCATCGCCGTCAATGGTCACCTCGGTGCCCTCGTCACCAGTCGGCGGCGTGACGTTGGTGATGTTCGGCGGGACGACGCCGTCGGGCAGGTAGGTGAACCCGTCCTCGGCAGTCGCCGAACCGGCAGGAGTCGTGACAACCACGTCGACTGGACCTGGCGCGGCGCCTGGCGGCGTGACGACCTGGATCGTGTTCGCATCGGGTACCTGGACCGACGTCCCGGGGTTCCCGCCGAAGCTCACCGTCGCGTCTGGCGTGAAGTTGGTGCCGGTGATGGTGACGGCCGTGCCCCCAGCCAGCGGACCCGACGGCGGGGTGATGCCGCCCTCGTCAATCGTCGGTGGGAGGCCGTCGCTCGGATACGTAAAGCCATCCGGTTCGGTGTCGCTCTGGCCATCCGGATTCTGAACGGTTACGTCCTGTGGCCCACCCTCGACGCACGGTGGGGCGATAAAGACGATCTCAGTCGGCGTCACCGACGTGGGTGTGATCTGCTGACCACAGATGATCACCACGACATCAGGGTCGAAGTTGTCGCCGATGATGGTGACCTCGGTATCCTCATCGCCGGTCGGCGGCGTGATCTCCGTGATGGTCGGAGCAGCGAGCGTGAAGACGTAGGCCGCGCCCTGGTCGGCGCCGTTCACGTCGGACTGGAACGACCCGACAATCGCCGTCGTGCCTGACACGCGGACGGTGAAACCGAGCTGGTCCTCCGCTGCACCGTCGGACGACGTGAGCCTTTGCTGTTCGGTCCAGGTGTCACCGCTGCGAGTGAAGATATAGGCGGCGCCTTGGTTCGCGGCGCCGTCGACGTCGGCGCCCGGCGCCCCTATGACCGCGATGTTCGCATCCGGCGTGAGGCCGGTCGCGTTGCCGAACTGATCGCCGGCTGCACCGTCGGACGACGTGAGCTTTTGCTGTTCGGTCCAGGTGTCGCCGCTGCGAATAAAGACGTAGGCGGCGCCTTGGTTCGCGTTGCCGCCGATGTCGGCGTTCTGTGCGCCGACGATGGCGATGTCGTCGCCAACCTCCAATCTGCCGAACTGATCGTTGGCCGCGCCGTCGGACGCGGTGAGCTTGGCTTGCTCGGTCCAGACGCCACCGCTGCGAACGAAGACGTACGCCGCACCCTGGTCAGCGTTGCCGTTCACGTCTGCCGTGATGGCGCCGACCAGGGCCGTGTCGAACCGGCTAAACACGTCGCCGCCAAATCGATCGAGGACGACGCCGTCTGAGGCGGTGAGCTTGGCTTGCTCGGTCCAGGTCTCGCCGCTGCGGACGAAGACGTAAGCTGCGCCCCGGTTCGTGGACGCCGAGTCGCCCCAGTCTTCGGTCCAGGCGCCGACAAGGGCCGTGTC